>JAZUFJ010000070.1:0-2366 GCA_045640645.1 Lachnospiraceae bacterium | reverse complement strand
ATCTGCTGCTTCATCTGCTGCTTCTTCTGTTGCTGCTGGTGCTGCTGCAGGTGCTGCTGCTCCTGTCGCGCCACAACCAGCAAGTAATGATGCTACCATAGCTACTGAAAGAAATGCGCTTAATACTCTCTTTTTCATAGTGCCTCCTTTATGGTTTTACCATTAGTTCTTGATGCTATGCATCTTATGTTACTAGTATAAAAAAAATGAATGTATATAAAAATTCATAAAAACCTTTAAATACATTCATTTATTGTTCACATATTCTTCAATCTTTCATTTTTTTGTCAAATTACTCGATATGTTTCATTATTTTGTCAATCCTGCCAAATTATAATGTGTTTCTGTATTCGGTAACCGACATACCCGTTACCTTTTTAAACCATATGCTCAGATAGTGAGGATCTGGTATACCTATCTCTTCTCCTATATCCCTGTCTTTCATGATTCCAGCTTCCAAAAGCTCTATCATTCTTTCAAGCCTGATCATGCTTAAAACATCTGTATAGGTTCTCCCTGTAAAGTTTTTAAAGCTCCTGTTAAGGCTGCTTACAGACATTCCAAATTTTTCTGATATGTATGTCTGGCTGAGATCAGGCATCCCATAATTATCATACATATAATCGATTATCTCTCGCATAGCCTGTCCTTTTTCCGGGTTCGCTACGCTCTGCTTTTCCATCGATACCTTCATGGACATCTTATGCTTTTCAAGGCTCTGTTTTATAGACATACCATTTGTATCTATTTTCTTTATATCATGGGAACTTCCCAACCTGTCTATAGCCTCAACATATGCATCATGAATATTATCCCAGCTCGTATAATTACCTGACACACCATATTCTATATAATATGAATATTTTGTCTCTATAATCTGCTGTATAATCTCGAAGCATTCCAAAAGTGGAATTTTCTCATTATTATTTATTACTACAATACGTCCCCAGGCATCGCTAAATATTACGATATATTTTTCATTTTGGAAAAAATGTGATATCTCGTTTCTTATATTAAAGCCAATAGTTAACTTATCAGTAATCTCCTTTATTGTGATTATTCCGACCTGAAGAATAGCGTTTTCAGCTTCATTTATTTCTACATTATATCTGCTAAGCTTTTCCTCATAATTGCTTTCCCACTTTCCGGTTTGCAATACATGCGACAAATAAATGTTTCTAAGCGCCGGAATATTACTGTTTATATCATCAAGGATGGCACTTGCCAGCTTTTTCTTTTCGTTATCCTTTTCTATCTGGGCTATCGCCCTTGCTACAGCTGAATTAAGCTCCTCTGCCTGAGCCGGCTTCATAAGGTAATCAAATATTCCAGCCTTCAGACTTCTTCTGACATATTCAAAGTCATCAAAGCCCGTTAGTATTATTATCTTTGTATTTGGAAAGGCGCTTATGCATTTTTCTCCAAAGCTTATTCCATCCTCTTCGGGCATACAGATATCGCTTATTACTATATCCGGTTTGGAATCCTTTACGCCCTCTAAGGCCTCAAGACCATTGGAATATTCCCCTACTATCTCAAGATTAAGCCCATCTATATCAAGCTTCATCCTGACAAGCTTCCTTATTAACATTTCATCATCGATTAACACTACTCTGTACTTGTTCATATTTCACCATTACCTGACAAATTACCTACATTAATATACAGATCAATCTTTGATGGATTCCTGCTTATTTTATATCTAAAGGAATCACCATAAGTTAATCTCAGCCTTTCTATCGTTCCTCTTAGTCCAAGGCTTTTTCCCAGTACCGGTTCCTTATCGTTCGCTATCTCGTTCACTATTTCATCCGGAACGCCTTCACCGCTGTCCTCTACTGATATATGTATGTTATCGCCCTCAAATGCCACGACTACATATATATCTCCGTGATTGTTCTTCACTCTGATACCATGCTGAAAAGCGTTTTCTACAAGAGGCTGAATAGTAAGCTTTGGTATCATATATTCCTGGCATCTTGTATCACATTCGATTTCTGTATTAAAGGTATCTCCAAATCTTATTTCCATTATCTGGATATAATCCTTTGCTATACGTATCTCTTCTCCTATAGTAAGAAATTCTCTACCTCCACTTACGCTCTTTCTATAGAAATCACCCAACGCCTCTATTACCTTACATACCTTATCCGTATCTCCCATCATAGCCAGGGCTTCTACTGATTCAAGAGTATTATATAAGAAATGGGGCTTCATTTGTTCCTGAATTTCATTAAGCTCAACCTGTCTGATTCTTCTTTGTCTGTCTATTGTTTCGGAAATAAGCTCCTCTATCCTTGCCACCATATGATTGAACCCGGAGAACATTTCCCGAAATTCTCTCATTCTCGGTACAGTTTCAAGCT
>JAZUFJ010000069.1:0-3118 GCA_045640645.1 Lachnospiraceae bacterium | reverse complement strand
TTTTGGTAGGATGTACATTTACGTCAAGTAGATCAGAATCAATATCTAAACACAAAAATACCACAGGAAATTTATGAAGCATTAAATAAGACTTATATGCTTCGTCAAGAGCTCTGGAAACCAGTGAGCTTTTAACAAAACGTCCATTAACGTAATATATTTCATAATTTCTGTTTCCACGTGCTATCTCAGGCTTACCTATAAAGCCATTAATTGTGATTGTATCAGAGCTGATAGTAAAAGGTATCAGACTGTCTGTCATATCTTTGCCATATATTTCGTATATAACTGTTTTTAGATCACCTTTCCCAAGTGTCTGAAGCTTTGATTTACCATTAATAATAAGTTTAAAGGATATCTCAGGATGAGAAAGCATAATATGCTCCATAAGCTCTGTTACATAAGAGGCCTCGGTTAAGCTGCTTTTTAAAAATTTACGCCTGGCTGGAGTATTGTAAAATAACCCTCTTATCACGAAGGTTGTTCCATTAGGCATTCCTACATCCTCAAGAATTTTTTCTTTTCCGCCCTCTATTACATATCTAACGCCAGATATGCTATCCTCTGTCTTTGTTAAAAGCTCAACCTTGGATACTGCAGCTATAGATGATAAAGCCTCACCGCGAAACCCAAGACTACTTATACTTAATAAATCTGTTATGGATTTGATTTTACTGGTAGCATGACGTAAAAAGGCTATAGAAACTTCATTTTTATTAATACCACAGCCATTATCTGTAATACGAATATAATCGATTCCACCATTTTTAATCTCTACAGTTATAGAGGTGGCCCCAGCATCTATAGAATTTTCAACCAGTTCCTTTATTACTGACATAGGCCTTTCGATTACTTCTCCGGCCGCAATCTTGTCTATTGTTTCGTTATCCAAAACAGCTATCATATTATTTATTCTCCAGAAAATATCACTATTAAAACAACTTACCAACGATTTTTAAGCTGACTTTGGAATTTGCTAAGAGTATTTAACGCTTCCATAGGTGTCATTCTGTTAATATCAAGCTCTTTAAGCTCTTTTATAATATCTTCGTCTTTTACGGTATCAAATAAAGTCATCTGTAACAGATCTACTTCATCCAGTTTTTTTATAGGCGTTTTCTTTTTAGGCTTATTAGTGTCGAAGACAGACCTGACACTTGATGAAATATCATTTTTAGACAGCTCTTCTACCAGCTCATTAGCCCTTGCTATTACCACATCAGGAACGCCGGCAAGCTTGGCTACCTGTATACCATAGCTCTTGTCTGCTCCGCCTTTAACAATTTTTCTTAAAAAGACGATATCATCGCCTTGTTCTTTAACAGCAATACAATAATTGCTTACATTATCAAGCTTTCCTTCCAGCTCAGTAAGCTCATGATAATGCGTTGCAAAAAGTGTTTTCGCTCCAAGGATTTTTGCATTTGAAATATATTCTATTACTGCCCAGGCAATTGATAATCCGTCAAAAGTTGAGGTACCTCTTCCTATTTCATCAAGGACAAGAAGGCTCTTATTAGTAGCGTTCCTAAGAATATTAGCCACCTCAGACATCTCTACCATAAAGGTTGATTGTCCACTGGCTAAATCATCAGAGGCTCCTACCCTTGTAAATATTCTGTCTACTACGCATATATTAGCGCTCTTTGCGGGTACAAAGCTTCCTATCTGAGCCATCAATACAATAAGAGCAGTCTGGCGCATATAGGTTGATTTTCCGGCCATATTAGGGCCTGTAATAATAGATACTCGTTCGCTGGCATTATTAAGATAAGTATCGTTTTCTACAAACATACCGTCATCTATCATAAGCTCAACCACCGGATGTCTTCCGGCTTTAATATCTATTGTACCCTTTTCATTTATTTTTGGTCTGCAAAAATGATTCTTATCAGCTACATAAGACATAGAGGCAAAAGCATCTGTCATAGCGATTATTCTTGCAGTTTTTTGTATTCTTTCAACGTTTTCAGCAATGGTATCCCTTATCTCGCAGAACAGATCATACTCTAAAGAAAATAGCTTATCTTCTGCATTTAATATGGTATCTTCCAGCTCTTTTAACTTATCTGTTGTAAAACGTTCCGCATTTGTAAGAGTCTGTTTTCTTATATAGTCATCGGGTACCATAGATAGGGCAGAATTTGTTACCTCAAAATAATATCCGAAGACCTTATTATATTTTATTCTAAGGTTTTTTATTCCTGTTCGCTCTCTATCCTCTATTTCAAGCTTGGTTAACCAGCTTTTTCCCTTTGTTTTAGCTTCTCTTAAGGTATCTATGCCTTCATTATAGCCAGCTTTAATAATACCTCCCTCTTTTAACTGAATAGGTGGCTCTTCTTCTATGGAATCACTTATTAAAGAAAACAAATCTGAAAGGGTATCAAGGTCCTCAGACAGGTTATCGATCAGCTCACATCTGAATTCTTTTAAAAGATCCTTTATAGGTCGCAGCATTTCCAAAGAATTCCTAAAGGCTATCAAATCTCTTGGATTAGCAGATTTATAGCATATTTTGCTCATCAATCGCTCTAAATCATATATAGGATTAAGATATTCCCTAAGCTCTTCTCTTATCATTGCATTATTTGACATTGCCTCAACAATATCCAATCGTTCGTTTATTAGCAATTTGTCAATTAATGGCTGTACAATAAAGCTTCTAAGCATTCTGGCGCCCATAGCTGTCTTTGTCTTATCCAATACCCATAAAAGAGAGCCTCTTTTTTGTTTATCCCTAAGGGTTTCTGTAAGCTCCAGATTACGTCTGGTGGAAGAATCAAGAACCATATATGATGATACGTTATAAGCTGTCAGTAATCTTATTTGTGATAAAGAATTCTTCTGGGTTTCAGTTAAATATTGCATCAATCCACCGCTACTAATAATTCCGCAGCTATAATCCTTTAATCCAAAACCATCCAGATTCGATACCTTAAAATGATCCTTTAGCTCCTTTTCACATGCTTCATCATCGAAATACCATGCTTCTAAAGGATATACAGAAGTACCCAGTTTGTATTTTATTTCATCAATATCAAGACCACTTACTAAAAGAGAATCATTACATATAATTTCTGATGGAGAATATCTATATATTTCATCCACCAATTTT
>JAZUFJ010000068.1:0-2648 GCA_045640645.1 Lachnospiraceae bacterium | reverse complement strand
AATAGCAACAGGATCTATTCCATTACTTGTCAAAGTTTTATATATCGTCTTTCCGCTATCTCCCGGATCGACAACTATAGCCTTTTTCTCATCTTCATCATATAGAAAGTAGCAATTAGTGCCTACTGAACCTATTACAACTTTTCCCAATTTTACGCTCATCCGCTTATTATCCTTTCTTGGTATAGCCTGATATACACATCAAATATCATTTCCACATCAAGTCTGCATTCTTGATATAACCTAATATACGCATCAAATATCATTTTCCAAGTTAAGCCTACATGCAAATTTGAAAATAATATTCCTCACATCAGCCAGTAGTTCTCTCGATATCGATTACACCCTGTAGTGATTGCAGCTTATCTATCAGTCTGTTAAGCTCTGATACATTAGCTATTTCAAACGCCATTGTGGTAGTATCTGTTCCCTGCTTACTTGTTCTTAAGTTCATAGATGTAATACTAATATTTTTCTCAGAGAACACTTTAGTTATCTCTGCCAATAATCCATGAACCTTACTACTATAAATATTTATCTCAGCTTCATAGCGACCATTCTTTTCAATACTGTCTTCCTGCCACTCAGCCTCTATTACACGGCCTCTCTCGATCTCTGGAAGATTGATTACATTAATGCAGTCTGTTCTATGTATTGATATTCCTCGACCTCTGGTAACAAAGCCAACGATCTCATCTCCAGGTATAGGGCTACAGCATCTTGAGAATCTGATAGCCAGTCCATCTGCTCCCTGTATCTGTACACCGCCATCAGCCTTTACCTTAAGTTTCTTAGGCTTCTGAGCCTCCGCTACATTCTTTAATACCTCTTCATCAGACAGAATCTTTGGATGATCCTTCTCATAAAGCTCCAGCATCTTATTGATTATCTGACCTTCTCTGAGACCGCCATGACCTATGGCAGCGCACACCGCATCCCAGTCTCTAAAGCCATATTTTTGCATGATTGCCTGCATATATACAGGCTGCTTAAGGGTAGCAGGATCAATCCCTTTAGTCTTACAATAACTATCGAGCATTTCCTTTCCCTTAACAATATTATCCTCTTTAAGCTCATTTCTGAACCATTGGTTAATCTTGTTCTTAGCCTGGGTACTCTTTACTATATTGAGCCAATCACGGCTTGGTCCTTTAGAATTCTGAGAGGTAATAATCTCTATTCTGTCACCATTATTAAGAATATAATCTATCGTAACCAGACGTCCATTTACTCTGGCACCTATCATCTTATTACCTACCGCACTATGGATACTGTAGGCGAAATCAATTGTGTTAGATCCGCTTGGAAGGGTCTTAACATCTCCTGATGGAGTAAAGCAGTATACACTATCGCTGAAAAGATCAAGATCGCTCTTTAATATCTTTACAAATTCCTTGTTATCAGATAAATCCTTCTGCCATTCAAGAATCTGTCTTAACCAGCTTAATTTCTCTGCTTCCTGTGCATCAGCCTTCTTTCCATCTGATGCTTCCTTATATTTCCAATGAGCTGCGATACCATATTCAGCAGTTCTGTGCATTTCATAGGTTCTTATCTGTATTTCAAAAGGCTGTCCCTTTGGACCGATAAGAGTGGTATGAAGTGATTGGTACATATTAGGCTTTGGCATTGCTATATAATCTTTAAAACGACCCGGAATAGGCTTATACATTTCGTGTATTACTCCAAGAGCCGCATAGCAATCCTTAACAGAGTCTACAATAATACGTACCGCAAAAAGGTCATATATCTGGTCAAGAGTCTTATCCTGATTGACCATCTTTTTATATATACTGAAGAAATGCTTTACACGTCCGTCTATCTCAGCCTTGATACCGGAATTTTCAATATGTACTGCTACCTCATCAACTATGCTCTGTACGAATTTCTCACGCTCAGATTTCTTGGTTGAGAGCTTATCTACAAGGTCATAATATACCTCTGGCTCAAGATATTTTAATGAAAGGTCATCAAGCTCTACCTTAACCTTGGAAATACCAAGACGCTGAGCAAGAGGTGCATAAATATCCAGTGTTTCTCTGGCTATCTCTATCTGTTTTTCCGGTGACATATGCTTAAGAGTACGCATGTTATGAAGCCTGTCGGCAAGCTTAACCATTATTACTCTTATATCCTTCGCCATAGCTAAGAACATTTTTCGCAAATTGTCAGCCTGGAACTCTAATTTGTCATTGTTATACTTGATCTTTTCAAGCTTTGTTACACCATCAACAATAAGCGCAACATCAGGACCAAATTCTTCCTTTATCTCTTCATCTGTCATTATAGTGTCTTCCACTACATCGTGAAGAAGACCTGAAATAATCGTTTCCTTATCAAGCTGAAGCTCAGACAAAATAATAGCTACACATAAAGGATGGATAATATATGGCTCTCCGGACTTTCTTACCTGATCCTTATGAGCTTCATATGCTACCTTATAGGCCTTCTCGATAGCTGATATATTGTCTGATGGATGGTATTTTTTCACGCGCGCTATTAAATCCTGATACAATTCCTCAGGACTAACAAATTCCTTCATTGCCTCTATTCGTCCATCATCTATGACGAATTCGGTAACTATTTTTCTCTCTTTTGCCTGTTCTCTAACCGGTTCCTTAACCTGATCTTTTTCTTGCTCTTCTAAC
>JAZUFJ010000067.1:0-5044 GCA_045640645.1 Lachnospiraceae bacterium | reverse complement strand
GAGGATATTTTTACATTAAAAAGCGACCACTTGAAATATGAAGGTGACCACAGAGTAGATGATTGCTATTCAATAGTGGGAGATATACCTGTCCAGATACAGACCAGTAGAATAATAGATAAGTATGGTGATACAATCGGCTTTATATTAACTATTAAGGATATGACTCGTATCAGCCAGATGATGGATAGTTTGGTAGAAGCTAAACAACTTGCTGAGGCAAATAACCTGGCGAAGAGTACCTTCCTTGCCAATATGTCACATGAGATCAGAACACCGCTTAACGCAATAGTTGGATTTTCTGAGCTTCTTTTGAAGAGTGATATGGATCAAAAGGATAAGGAGCAGGTAGAAGATATTAGAAATTCCTCATATAATCTGTTAGCTATTATCAATGATATATTGGATATATCAAAGATCGAATCCGGCAAAATGGAGATTATAGAGGCAGAATATAATATAGCAGATGTGATAAAGGATGCTTATCTTATCACTGAAACAGGGGCTAATAAGAAAGGCCTGGATTTCACCATGGATATGGACGAGAATATTCCGGCTGTATTATATGGAGATGCTGTCAGGATACGAGGCATACTTGTTAATATATTAAGCAATGCGGTTAAGTATACAAGGAATGGTTCCATTAGTCTTACAGGACAGCTTAATAAAATAGAACACGGAAAGGCCTATATTGAATTTTCTGTTGAAGATACGGGAATAGGTATCAGAGAAGAAGATCAGGGAAAACTTTTCGAATCCTTCTTGCAGGTAGATAAAAAGGTAAACTCTGGAATCGAGGGTACAGGTCTTGGACTAGCGATTGTAAAAGGCTTTTTGGATCTAATGGGCGGAAGCATTACCGTAGACAGTACCTATGGTGTTGGCTCAAGGTTTACCATAGTGATACCACAAAAGCTTAAGGATAAGACACCTATAGGAAAGCTTACAGCAAAGGTAGCAGGCGGAGAAATAGAGTCCTCTATAGGGGATATTAAATTTACCGGAAAGAAAGTATTGGCTGTAGATGATAACAAGGTCAACCTTAAGGTAATATCTAAGTGCCTGGAAAAATATGAAATGGATATCACTACAGCTGACAGCGGAAGTGATGCTATAGAGCTTTGTAAGGCTAATGAATATGATGTGATACTGATGGATCAGATGATGCCGGGAATGGACGGGACTGAGGCCATGAATTTAATAAGAAGTATTTCACAAATATATGCAAAAGGTGGAAAATGTCCAATTATTGCCCTTACTGCAAATGCCATATATGGCGTGAGAGAAGAGCTTATGGCTGAAGGCTTTGATGACTATTTATCAAAACCAATAGAATTTAAAAAGATGGAAGAGATGTTTTCTTCAATGCTTAAATAAATATATGATGAAAAAGGAGCGTATGCTCCTTTTTTCATTGTATATATCTTTTGACAAGCAGGAAAGAAAGTAGGATTCTTATTTTTTAGGAATGTATAATACGATATGAGAATGCTTTTTTAATGTGATTGTATTTTCATCAAATTCAGCATTATAATCTTTTATTACTATCATGTCAGGATATTCAAAGGAATTTGAAGCCTGCATATCTTCAGAATAAATAATCTTTCCTTTAGCATTTTTCAGATCTGCATCAAAACCAAATAATGATAGGTCGCATTCTATATCCTCTGTTTCATGCTTGTTTACTATGGAGATTACCATCATGTCCCCAGCTTCATTTAAGGCTGCTACCCCATCAACATATGGGGTCTCAACTGTTCTTCTAATGGCTGAAACATTCAAGGCAAATTGTGGCTCAGGTAGCCTGTTAGAGAAATCGATAACCTCTTTAACTTTTACTGTATCGCATTCCATATGAGATATCAGATATTGGTTACAGGAATAAAATGCCTTGGAAAGCATTTCAAAAACATAATACTGAGCTCTTTTTAAAAGACCATTTTCCGAGGTTCTGATAGCACCACATTTATTAACAAATGGTGAATAGCTGGCTATATCAATAATATTACTGTTTCTGATAAAAGAATGAAGAATAAGCGAGGTAAGCAATGCATTACTTAAGGTGTAGGTTTCCTCATTATCTGCGTTATCAAGATTCCATGCATAGGTATTCCATTCATCCCAGGCCACTTTAATATTTGTAAGAGCATCATTTGTACCTGACATTACAGAGCCCATACAAACCTTTGTAAGCTTGTCCAGATATTCCGGAATATACATGCACTGATAATAATCCTTATCGTCAAATACTCCATAACCAATAGAATAATGATGTATAGCTATATGGTCTATCAATTTATTTAGTTTACCCGCTACTATTCTGTTCCAATCACTATCGATATCAAAACCGGCTGCAACCAGGCTTATGCTAGGATCAACCCACTTCATTGCTTTTGCAAAGTCCTTTGCTTTTTTTGCATAATCCTCTGCACTGCATGAAGCAAACTGCCAGTCACCATACATTTCATTTCCAAGACCCCAATACTTTACATTAAACGGCTCCTCGTAGCCTAGGGCCTTTCGCATTGCTGCATATTTTGAATTTCCTTTTCCATTACAAAATTCCACCCAATGCATAGCCTCTTCAGCGGTGCCACTTCCCATGTTTACACAGATATAAGGCTCAGCCCCTACTTTTCTGCACAGTTCAATAAATTCAACTGTTCCCATTCTGTTATCATCTTCTGTAAGCCAGGCATAATCATATACTTTTGGCCGGTTTTCTTTTGGTCCTATACCATCTTCCCAATGATAATTGGATACAAAATTTCCTCCGGGATATCTGAGAGTAGAGGCTCCAGATTCCTTTATGGCAGCGCAGACATCTTCCCTAAAGCCCTTTTCATCTGACAGCTTATTTGTTTCGTCTAATATGCCACCATATATTACATCTCCGGCATGCTCCATAAAATGTCCGAAAAGCATGTTGCTGATTGTATTTCTTTTTCTATCTGCATATACTGTATATTTTGCTTTCATTCTATTCCTATTCTTTTCATAATTTTTTTCCACTATAGCATATTTTTTTGGGGCAGACCATCGCATTAATTATCGAAAAATTGCTAAAAATACCTATAATTATTCCAATTTGAAATTCTCATTGTCGCTATCATCAGTCTTGTTTACAAGATTACGCATAAAAAATAACCGCCCAGCCTCGTAAACTGACGGTTATTTTTTACTATCGGTTAGGGGCAGCCGTCTATCGGCAGCACCTTTATGACTACATTATACTATACATCTACTGAAAAGCAAGAAGAATAGATATGGTAAAATCGGATAATATAAGCAACAATTGATATTGAATATTCCTACAGGTTATATAAAATACATTGATGCAAAAAAATCTATATAATAGAAAACATAGTTTGAAATAGTTTTAAGAAAGGCAGTAAAGATGTCAAAAACTGATAAAAGAGTAATAGATGAGACCACTCCACTTTTGGTACTAGCAGGTCCTATGTTTTTGGAAATGCTTCTAAACATATTAGTTAATAATGTAGATACGCTGATGCTTAGCAGATATTCAGAGAAGGCGGTAGGAGCAGTTGGAAATTCTAATCAGATAATGTTCTTACTGATTCTTATGTTTAATATCATCGCTACAGCTACCTCAATAGTTGTGGCCCAATACCTTGGTGCAAAACAATATGAAAAGATGAATACTATTTACACATTGGCATTTATAGTTAACCTGGTATTCGGTCTTGTCCTAAGCTTTATTTTTGTTCTTTTAAAGAGTCCTATTTTGAATCTTCTAAAGGTACCTGCAGAAATGGTAGATGATGCAAAAACTTATATTACTATTGTTGGAGGCGGTCTTTTTCTTCTTGCCTGTTATAATGTAATGCTTCAGATATTGCGTTGTAATGGATATGCCAAAATCGGTACTTATATATCTATAGTTATTAACCTGATTAATATAGTGGGAAATTATGTTTTCCTCTATGGACCTTTAAGATTCCTTAATCTTGGAGTAGCCGGCGTTGCTATTCCTACAGTGGTATCCAGGGTGGTAGCTCTTATATGTGCTATTATGTTTTTCTATAAAAAGAAAATCGGTACCTTTTCCATTAAGCATATTATGCCATTCCCTGGCAGAATGCTCTTTGATATGATAAAGATAGGTCTTCCATCTGCGGGTGAAAACCTTGCATATAATACATACCAGCTGGTGCTTCTGTCATTTATAAACAGCATGGGCTATGCCGCAGTTAACGCAAAAGTATATTGTGGCTCTCTTTCCCAGTTTGTTATGGTTTTCTCTAATAATGCAGCTATGGCTACGCAGATTATCGTAGGTCACCTGGTTGGTGCGGGAAAGGAAGATGCTGCATATAAGAGAGCTTTTTCTACTCTTAAAATATCAATGCCTATAACCATAGCTTTAGCTTCCATTAATTGTATTTTGAGCCCATATACACTTAGATTGTTCACAGATAATGAAGAAATCATACATTTAGGGTTTTTTATACTAATAGTTGATATTATAATAGAAATTGGCAGATGCCTTAATATGACCTTTGTAAGTAGTCTGAAGGCAGCAGGTGATTATATATTCCCATTAGTTATTGGTATTTTAACTATGTGGGGACTTGGCGTAACAGTAGGCTATAGTCTTGGAGTAATAGCTGGTATCGGTGTAGCAGGCGTTTTCGCCGGAACAGCAACAGACGAATTTATACGTGGCCTTATTGTTATGAGAAGATGGAAAAAACGTAAATGGGCAGGAAAGGCTATTATTAAGTAATCAATTCTGCCATTTAATGAAAGAGGCAAAAATGATTACATTAAATGATTATTTATATTCTGGAGATACCATATTAAAAATATTACAAAAGTATTCAGAAGATTTAAAAAAATCTGCTATTGAGAACCACAACCAGATAGATATGGTTCATTGTAATTTCCTTCTTCAGCAGATAGAAATACTTGAACATAATGATTTCCTTACCTCACAATCACAGCGAATACGTGAGCTTTATAAATACATGGCTAAGGAATACCCATTTTTAGCCTTTACCTTTAAGGGCAGAATCAAATC
>JAZUFJ010000066.1:0-10192 GCA_045640645.1 Lachnospiraceae bacterium | reverse complement strand
AATTCTTTAACCAATTCAAAAAAAGAGGGGGGGAGACTGAAAACAATAGGATTGACAACTATAAATAAAGTATTAAATCTAAAGGGACATATGCAATTATTGCTATATGTCCCTTTACTTTTCTGTGTTTTGGGCTATAATTATACGTTAAATGACAAAAATTAGAACAAAATAGCAATAATTTATAATAGATTGCGTAATTTTAAAAAATAGGAAGAAATAGCATTATGGATAACCAAAATCAAAACGGCGGAGCATTAATAAAAATTTGTTCATTCATTGTAGATAAGCGAAATCTATTCTTTTTGATATATGGCATATTAATGATTTTTTCAGCTATATCAAGAAACTGGACTATAGTGGAAAATGATCTGGCATCATATTTACCGCTTACCTCCGAAACCAGACAGGGTCTTGATCTAATGGAGGAGCAGTTTACAACTTATGGCTCATGTAAGGCTATGATAGCAAACGTATCATATGATCAGGCAGAGGAAATAAAAGAAGATATAGAAGAGATACAAGGAGTGTTCCAGGCAGAGCTTAGTAATGAACCAGATAGCTACAATAATGGTTCTGCCTTATTTAATATTACTTTTGATTACGATGAAAAGGATGATGAATGTCTTACTTCGTTAGATCTTGTAAAAGAATACTTACAAGATTATGACTGCTATATTACAACAACCCTTGGAGATACTCAGTCAGAGCTGATAGATGCAGAAATGCAGGTAATAACTGTCATAGTAATAATAGTAGTAATATCTGTTTTGATCTTAACATCTCAAAGTTATGCAGAGGTACCGGTTCTACTTCTTACTTTTGGATCAGCTGCCCTGGTACAAATGGGTACAAACTACCTTCTTGGCACAATCTCTTTTGTATCAGATTCGGTAACTATAGTATTGCAGCTGGCGTTATCCGTGGACTATGCCGTCATATTTTTAAATCGATATAAGGAAGAGCATGCTAACCTTCCATCAAGAGAAGCAACAATTGTAGCTCTTTCAAAAGCCATACCTGAGATCACAGGTAGCTCTCTAACCACGGTTGGTGGTTTGGTAGCCATGATGTTTATGCAATATACCATGGGAGCAGATATGGGAGTGGTACTTATCAAGTCTATAGCACTATCTCTGTTATCAGTATTTACGCTTATGCCAGGAATAATTATGGTATTTGCAAAGGCTATGGAGAAAACCCAACATAAAAACTTTGTTCCACAGATTCCATTTGTTGGAAAATATGCTTATTTTTCAAGGTTCTTTGTTGCGCCTATATTCTTTGTTTTGATTATTGTAGGATATATGTTTTCTTCTAAATGTCCATACGCATATGGATATTCTCTTATTACGCCGCCACTTACTAACGCTGTTCAGGACGCTCAGAATATACAGGATGAAAATTTTGGAACTAAAAATTTAATTGCTGTATGTATTCCTTCTGGAAATTATAAACAGGAAGCAAAGCTTATTAGGGAGCTAGAGGGAAGAAAGGAAGTAGAGTCTGTAATGGGACTGGCCAATATAGAGGCTATGGGCGGATACACTTTAACTGATACTCTCACTCCAAGACAGTTTTCAGAGCTTATAGATTTAGATTATGAGGTTGCAGAGCTTATTTATACCGCATATGCAGTAAATGATGAGGACTATGCAAAGGCTATAAATGGATTGTCAGGATATAGCGTACCTCTAATAGACATGTTTATGTTTATTTATGAAGAAGTACAGGATGGATATGTATCTCTTGACAGTGAGCTGATGGACACATTAGAAGATGCTTATACCCAGATGAACTTTGGTAAAAATCAGTTGCAGGGAGAGGAATATTCAAGACTACTGGTATATCTGACTTTACCTCAGGAATCTGATGAGACATTTGATTTTATAGATGAAATGCATCGTATAGCAGAAAAATATTATCCAGATGAAAGGATATATGTGGTAGGAGAATCTGTGAGTCAGCTGGATTTGAAAAAATGCTTTTCAAGAGATAATACTGTTGTATCCATAGTATCCATACTGGCAGTTTTGATAGTTCTTTTATTTACTTTTAAGTCAGCCGGCATGCCGGTTTTGCTTATTATGGTTATACAGGGAAGTATATGGATAAACTTTTCTTTCCCATATTTACAGTCAACACCTTTATTTTTCCTGGGATACTTGATCGTAAGCTCTATCCAGATGGGAGCAAATATTGATTATGCTATAGTTATAGCTTCTCGTTATACAGAACTTAGAGAGACTATGGGAAGAAAACAGTCAATTATTGACACAATGAATTTATCTTTCCCAACAATCATAACATCAGGAACAATGATGGCTGTAGCCGGTATGCTGATCGGAAATATGACATCTGATTGTGCTATCTATGGAATAGGACTTTGTCTTGGACGAGGAACAATTATTTCTTTATTTATCACTATGTTTGTGCTCCCACAGATCCTTTTGGTTGGAGATACTATAATCGAGAAAACAGCATTTGTTATGAATGTACCTATTAAATCTCATCAGCTTAGCGGTGTGACCAGAATAAATGGAGCGGTTAGAGGACAGATTAATGGTACTGTAATCGGTACGATGAATGCAGTGATAAGAGGAGAGGTAAACGCTTTAGTAGATACCGGAAATGTTTCTGAGCTGAAAAAAGAGGACATTGAAGAGATTTTTGCTGAGGATAGAGCAGAAAAAGAAGAAATATCAAATGATATAGAGAATCCCGATAAAATAGAAAAGAATAAACAACCTGATAAAAAAACAGAAGAGACCAGGGAGAAGGAAAAGCGTAAAAGAGAAGAAAATACCGGAAATATTGAGATAATAGATCTTGATGAAAACAATCTGGAAGAGGAGGTAAAGGATAATGAAGAATAGAACATTAGCTTTATTAATGAGTGGACTCCTTTTTGCAGGGTTAGTAGTATCGGATTTTAAAATGGTATATGCAGAGCCGGAAAACCAGGAAAGCAGCGAAGTAAATAACGAGGTCAATGCAGAAGAGCTGATAACACAAACACAGCAAAATGCAATGGATAATAAGGTAGACGCAGACGAAGATATTTTAGAGGATGTGGCTATGCTTATTCCGGAAGAGACAGAAAGAGTATTAATAACAAACGCCGAGGATTTAAAAAGCTTTTCAAAAAATTGTAGTCTAGATACATGGTCAGCAAATAAATACGTAGTATTAGAGAATGACATAGTATTATCAGATAAGGATTTTAAGACTATACCTTCTTTTAGCGGTGTTTTTGATGGCCAGGGACATACTATTTCTGGCTATGTAGTAAATGATGAGGAATCAAATATAGGCTTTTTTGCTTATTTAACGAAAAAGGCAACAGTTAAAAATCTCAATTTAGGCATAACAGTATTAACCGAAGGAAAATCAAATTTTGTTGGTGGTCTTTGTGGTCACAATTCAGGAATAATCAGAAATTGTCGTGTTTCAGGATATGTAGAGGGCTGTGATTACATAGGAGGATTAGCTGGAATAAATGAGCTAAGTGGCATCATTACAGATAGTCAGATTTCAGGCTTTGTATCAGGAAACCATTTTGTAGGAGGTATCTGCGGTGAAAACATGGGAAATATTCTAAGGTGTGTGAACAAAGCAGAGATCAACTCAAAGGAAAAAGAAGTAAGTAAATCTTTAGACGATATTAATTTTGACTATTATATAAGCATTTTAAGTTTAAACCGTGCCGCAAAGGATGAGGCTGGAAACTCTAAGACAACAGGAGATATAGTAGACATAGGTGGAATATGTGGAATATCTATTGGTGTTTTAAAGGACTGTGTAAACGAAGGAAAAGTAGGCTACGAAAAGGTAGGCTATAATATTGGTGGTATAGTAGGAAGACAGTCAGGATATTTAAGCTCATGCGAGAACCGTGGAGAGGTACTGGGTCGAAAGGATATAGGTGGGATAGCAGGACAGGCAGAGCCTTATGTAACAGTAGACTTTTCACAGGACGTAGTAATACAGCTTTCAGATAATATTGGAAAGCTTCATGATATTATAAGCGTTACCCTAAACGATGCTGATGCCCAGTCAGATGTGGTATCAAACAGATTATCAGTAATACAGAACTTTACTAATGGAGCTCTACAAGATACAGCATACCTTTCAGACAGTACCATTACATGGGTAGATGGTATGGTTGGAGAGGCAAATAAAGCAGTCAGCAGAATAGATTATATTCTTGATGAGGCTGCAAAAAAAGATGGAGTACTAGACAAAGCTTCAAGCTCAGCAGAGGATGTAGGAAGAGTAGGGGAAGCCCTAATCAATACAATAGATGATATGGATATAACCCAGTATCTGAGCGAGGAGGAAAGTGAACAGGTAAAGAGCAATCTTGAAAAGGCCAGGGAAGCCAGAGAAGAGTATTTAAAGATTCAGAAAAAAATAAAGGATGTTTATACAAATTATTACAGGGACAAATTAAGAGACTCTGAAAAATACAAGATAACTGGTATAGAGAAAGATGGAGTGGTATTTACAGAGGCGAATATGTGGCCTGTAGTAAATGATGAACGAAAGGTCGGTGATTGGACCTTTGAAAATATGGAGACTCTGCTTTATCCCTATGAGAAATATTTGGAAAAATATGAAGGTGTATCGGGATGGATACATTATATAAGTGATGAAGACATAAGAAGCTATCCTGCAGAAGATGAGGGAGGATATAGGGAGCTGGATATGATGCTGGAAGAGGAGCTTATAGAAAGCTATGGAAGTGTTATAGCTACTAAGACAGAAGCAGAGGCCAGTAGCCAGTTTTTGATAAAATATGGCCAGACTCCTTCCGCCTTTTTTGGATCAACATTAGTAGACGCAGCAGATATACTATATGACGCTTCTGATAAAATGGGAGATGCTTTATCTGAAGATTCGAAGAAATCAATAGAAGAGGTAAAAAGGCTTTCAGGGGACTTAAAGGGAACCTTTAAGGAATCGAAGGCTATACTGGATAATGTGAACAGTATGGAAGATATCTCCATTTTAAAGCTGGGAGATGATTACAGATCACATGCAACAAGCCTTAACAATAATCTTCAGGGTATGAGCGACAATTTTGGTTTTTTGAACCAGGAAATGAACAGTGGATCAGATACAATTATAAAGGATCTTTCAGCTGTTAACGATCAGTTTAATGTAATAATGCAATTATATACTGATGCGATAGATGGGGTACTGGATAAGGATTATTCAAATACAATCACTGATGATTCTGAAACAGTAGCGGAAAACAGTGTTGATGCGACTATTGAAAACTGTGTGAACTATGGAGCTGTTAAAGGAAGCCTTTGTGTTGCAGGTATTGTAGGAAGTATGGCTGTAGAATACGATTACGATCTGGAATCAGACGTAACCGGAATAAAAGATGCAAATATGAATACTACATATCTGACAAAATGTGTGCTAAGAGAAAATACCAATAGAGGTGTTATTGATTGCCAGAAGAGCTATGTTGGCGGAGTATGTGGTCTCCAGGAGATAGGTATTATATTAAGATGTGGAAACTTTTCAAAAATAGAATCTAAAACCGGAGATTACGTAGGTGGAATAGCAGGCTCCTCGCTTTCAGATATAATGAGCTCCTATGAGAAATCAGTTCTTTTAGGTGGAAGCTATGTTGGAGGAATAGTTGGCTCAGGTAGCGATATTTCAGATTGTATGGCTATGCCAAATATAAAAGATGCTAAGAATTTTTACGGAGCTATAGCGGGATACATTAGAAGCGAAGGGGTGGTCAGAAATAATTACTTTGTAAGCGATGAGCTGGCAGGAATAGATCGTGTAAGCTATAGCAAGAAGGCAGAACCTGTACCATATAATAAGCTTTCATTTTTTGAGAATATTAATGATGATTTCAAGACTATGAAGGTACGATTCCTGTTAACGGAAGAGATAGATGGAAAAGATCAGGAAACAGTTATAGCTGAGGTCCCTTATATGTATGGTGCAAAGCTTGCAGAGGACAACTATCCTATGCCTGAAAATAAAGAAGGATATTATATTAAATGGGATATCCCAGAAGTAGAGACCATTCTGTGTGATATGGATATTACAGCAGAATATGTAAGGTATTATACAACACTGGCATCAGATGCTATCCTTGATAATGGTCAATCACAGGTATTGGTTGATGGACATTTTATAGAGGGAGACGAATTTGAAGCAGTAAAGAGTAATGCAGGGCATGAAAAGAAAAAGGGATGCATAGAATATTGGGATCTTACTATTCCTGGAGATGATCTTTTAACACACCAGATCAGATACAGGCTGACAGAAGATAACGAAGAAAAAATTGAGGGTGACTTTGAAATATATGTATTCCAAAATGGATCCTGGCAGCAGGCTGAGCTTGGCAAAATGGGAGGATATACGACCTTTAATATTAAAGGAAATACCCCTAAATTCCAGGTAGTAAGTACGCATAAAGAAATAGATAAGAGAATAATAATTGCGATATATGCCGTTGTTGCCGTGATTGCTCTTATCGTATTATTAATAATCACAGTGAAAATAATTAAAATTAGCAGGCGAAATAAAAAACGTAAGTAGTTGATATGGGGACGTTTCTGGATGGAAGCGTTCCCATATTTGATATTTGACAAAAAATAGGTTAGGTAGTAGTATTTGTTTAGTGAGTAAACTAATAGAAGAAACAGATAAGAGGACTTATGATAACCGGAAGCAAAGATTTGATACGCGATATTAATTCTCACCTGGTACTAAAGAGTATTCTTACAGATGGACCAATTTCCAGAGCAGCAATAGCTTCGAAGCTGGGGCTGACAAAAGCGACCATTTCGGCAATAGTTAATGATCAAATCGAAAAGGGGCTTATAAGGGAAATCGGAAATGGTGATGCAACATGTGGTCGTAAGCCCATCCTGCTGGAATTTTGTAAGGAGAGAGGAAATATTATATCCATAGATTTGGGAGTGGATATGATAACAATGCTAATCTCAGACCTGTGTGGTAATAATTGTACACTTAGGCAGTATCATAATATATATAAAAAAGAAAATATAATATCAGGTCTTATTGAATGTATAGATGAGACCATGAAATATATAGACGAAACCTATTTTGGTGTAGTTGGCATCAGTGTTGGTATACATGGAGTAACACATGAAAACCAGATAGTGTTTGCCCCTTATTATGATTATGTGGACCTTGATTTCTATTCTGAGCTGTCAAAGAGATATGAAGGTATGATAATTAATATTGAAAATGAGGCAAATCTTTCAGTAATAGGTGAAAAAAGTTTTTATTATGATGTACCGAACCTGATAGGAATAAGTGTTCACTCAGGAATAGGTACAGGAATAATACTTAATGATGTTTTATATAATGGTGCTAACGGCTATGCAGGGGAATTTGGACATACCATAGTTAATTATGGAGGAAGAAAATGTCCATGTGGTAATAGCGGATGCTTAGAGCAATATGCCAGTGAAAAAGCAATACTAACAGAATATGCAAAACTAAAAGAAAAGGAAAATGTTTCAATAGATGAATTTATAGCAGATTATGTTATGAAGGATAAAGATGCTATCGAAATGATGAAACAGTTTATTTTGTATATTTCTGTTGGAATAAATAATCTGTTAACAACCTTTAACCCGGACATGATAGTGATAAATTCATCATTTACCATATATGTTCCGGATATAGTTGATCAGATTAGAGACAGTATAAAGAACAGATTCAGGAGTTATTGCAATTTAGTACCATCAGGATTACAGGATACATCGATTCTTCTTGGTGGAGTATCAATAATTCAGAAAAAATTTTTGGGCCTTTAGGTCGTAGACCTTGGTAAATAGAAAAATTTTATTTTAAGGAGGAAATTATGTTATATATTGGTGTTGATTTAGGTACTTCAGCAGTAAAGTTACTACTTATGAACGAAAAGGGCGGCATTGAGAACGTTGTTTCAAGAGAATATCCTTTGGAATTCCCTCATCCAGGCTGGTCACAGCAGAAGCCTGAGGACTGGTGGTCTGCAGTAATGGATGGCTTAAAGGAGCTCACAAAGGATGCTGATAAGAGCAAGATCGCTGGTATCGGAGCAGGTGGACAGATGCATGGTCTTGTAGTTCTTGATAAGGATGACAATGTAATACGTCCAGCAATTCTTTGGAATGATGGCCGTACAGGTAAAGAAACAGATTACCTTAATACTGTAATTGGAAAAGATAAATTATCAGAGTACACAGCAAATATTGCTTTTGCTGGCTTTACAGCTCCAAAGATTTTATGGATGAAGGAAAATGAGCCTGAGCTTTTCGCTAAAATAGAAAAGATTATGCTTCCAAAGGATTATATCAACTATAAGCTTTCAGGTGTTTTCTGTACTGATGTATCTGATGCTTCAGGAATGCTTCTCTTTGATGTAAAGAATAAATGCTGGTCAAAGGAAATGATGGAGATCTGTTCAGTTAAGGAATCTCAGCTTGCTCAGATATTTGAAAGCTATGATGTAGTAGGAAATATCAAAGCAGATATCGCTAAAGAGCTTGGTTTCCCAGAGGATGTTAAGATAGTAGCAGGTGCTGGAGATAACGCTGCAGCAGCTATTGGAACAGGTACAGTAGGCGATGGCCATTGTAATATTTCTCTTGGAACAAGCGGAACAATCTTTATCTCAAGTGAAAAATTCTGTGTAGATGAAAATAATGCGCTTCATGCATTTGCACATTCAGATGGACATTATCATTTAATGGGATGTATGCTTTCTGCTGCATCATGTAATAAATGGTGGATGGAAGATATTATTGGAACAGAAGATTTTGCTGGAGAGCAGAAGAACATTACAAAGCTTGGTGAAAACAATGTATTCTACCTTCCATATCTTATGGGAGAGCGTTCACCTCATAATAATCCAGATGCAAGAGCTATGTTTATTGGTATGAGCATGGATTCTACAAGAGCAGATATGACACAGGCAGTATTAGAAGGTGTAGCTTTTGGTATCAGAGATTCATTCGAAGTAGCTAAATCTCTTGGAATCAAGATTGAGAAGACAAAGATCTGTGGTGGCGGAGCAAAGAGCCCACTTTGGAAAAAGATTATGGCTAACGTTCTTGGTATCACAGTTCAGGAAATTGAATCTGAAGAGGGACCAGGATACGGCGGAGCTATCTTAGCAGCTGTTGGATGTGGAGAATTTGCTTCAGTTGAAGACGCAGCAGATAAGCTTGTAAAGGTTGTAGGAAGCGTTGAGCCAGATCCAGAGCTTACAGCAAAATATGAGGAAAAATATCAGCAGTTTAAGAAGATTTACCCAACTGTTAAATGCTTGTTTTAGTTAAAAATCAGGTAGTACAAAATATTGTAGAAAAATAATATTCTCTGGTCAGGTATACAAATATGTAGTACTTGACTAGAGGAGCATACAAGTGATAACATTTTGTTTAGTGAATAAACAAATAAAGAAAGGAGTTTGTATAATGGTAGTAAAAAGTATTAACGATCCAGCTTTTAGAAAGTATGGAAAAGTAATTAAAGGAATTGATTTTTCAAATATTATAGAAAAGCTTAAGAGCACTCCATGTCCAGATGGAGCTACTGTATATGTACCAGGAGATCCAGAGCTTGAGGCATGTCCAGAGGCTAAAGCGATTTCTGAAAGTGTATACGGCGGAATGCCTATTCAGATAGGATACTGCAATGGTGATAATGTTAGCCTTGACGCAGTTGAATACCATAGAGATTCTGAGCTTAACGTTGCTTGTACAGATTGTATTATGGTATGGGGAAGCGAATCTGATGTAACAGATGATTTCACATATGAAACAGCAAAAATGGAAGCTTTCCTTATTCCTGCTGGTACAACAGTTGAGTGCTATGCTACAACACTTCACTATGCACCATGGAACGCAAATGGTAACAAGTTCCGTGTAGGTATTATTCTTCCTAAGGGAACAAATACAGACATCGAAAAGATGGAAACAGCTAATCCAGAAGATAAGATTTTATTTGCTCGTAACAAATGGCTTATCGCTCATGAAGACGCTAAGATTAATGGCGCTTTCAATGGATTAAAGGGAATCAATATTGCATTATAATTATGTGATATAAAATAAAAGAAAAGATATAAGTGAATTTAAATGGAGGAAAAAAATATGATTAACATTCCAAAGATTAAAGTTGGTATCGTTGGTGTAAG
>JAZUFJ010000065.1:0-4080 GCA_045640645.1 Lachnospiraceae bacterium | reverse complement strand
GGCCTGCACCAAAGCCGGACATCACTATTCTCTGTCCTTTTTTTACAATACCCTCTTTTTTACATTTATCAAGCAATACAGGGATAGCTGCAGAGGACATATTTCCCACCTCTGAAACATTTGAAGGAAACTTTGAGATATCCTCTTTAAGCCTTCTGGCTATTCCATCTATTATTCTTAAATTAGCCTGGTGAAGAATATAATAATCTACATCTTCCTTTGTAACACCAGCTTTTTCAAGAGCCTCTTCTATACATACAGGAACCTGGCTGACAGCAAACTTAAAGATTTCCCTTCCATCCATGGTAACAAATTTGTTCTGCTCTTCACCCTTAAATAATGGATTATTAAGATCTCTTGTTCCGCATACTAAAGCCATTCCTTTTTCACCATTTGCATGCTGTACAAAGCTGTAATTCGTTCCTACAGCCTCTTCAGCTGATACATAAACAGCTCCTGCACCGTCTCCAAATAATATACAGGTAGATCTGTCATCCCAGTCTATGATTTTTGATAAAACTTCAGCACCTATTATCAAAGCATTTTTATATATTCCTGCAGCAAAATATGCATATGCTGTATTAAGCGCAAACAGAAAGCCTGAACAGGCAGCGTTCAGATCATATGCCACAGCGTTTTTAGCGCTAATAATATCCTGTACCTGGCATGCTACACATGGAAGAGCCATCTCCGGAGAACAGGTAGCCACAATAATAAGCTCTACCTCTTCAGCAGTTTTTCCCGCGTCCTCAAGAGCCTTTTTGCACGCCTCTGCAGACAAGGTTGCAACTGTTTCTCCCGTTGATATATGACGGCTTTTTATACCTGTACGTTCCTGTATCCATTCATCTGATGTATCAACGAACTTGGAAAGCTGCTCGTTAGATAATATCTCCTTTGGAAGCACGCTTCCTGTTCCTAATATCTGCATGTTCATTATGCAAATTCCTCCATAATCTGTGGTACTGTCTCTATTTTATTACACCTATAGGCATTGCTTCCGCAGAAAATAAGTCCTTCCTCCAGCTTTCCCTTTACAGCATTTATAAGGGCTTCTGTAATACAAAATGGAGCATTTTCCACATTGCAGGTCTTTATGCACTGTCTGCATCCTCTCATAAATCGTTCTCCCTCGTTAACGCGGTCAAGAAATTCATTATGTATAGCTCTTCCCGGCATTCCTACAGGGCTCTTCATTATCACTATATCTTCTTTTTTGCAATCAATATATGCCTGCTTATATCTGATGTCTGCATCGCATTCCTCTGTGGTTACAAAACGGGTAGCAAGCTGTACTCCCTTAGCACCAAGCTGCATATAATGATCCATATCTTTTCTTTCAAATATTCCACCAGCAACAATCACCGGAGGGGCAGCATTTTCTTCCCCTAAACCATTTGCATACTCAATAATATCCTGAATTTCCCTGTCATATGCTTCCATATTGATATCATCAAGCTCTTCTCTGGAAAAACCAAGATGGCCTCCCGCCAAAGGTCCCTCTACGATAATAGCATCCGGTGTACGATTATATTTCTTCTTCCAGTATCTTGTAAGAATATCCAGAGCCTTCTTTCCTGATACAATAGGCGCGATCTTAACATTAGTATCTTTCACCAGCTTAGGAAGATCCATCGGCAGACCTGCACCAGATATAATAATATCAATCCCTGCTTTCACAGCCGCCATAACATATTCCTCATATCTTCTGGTAGCTACCATTATATTTACGCCAAGGGCTCCACCTTCAGCTATTTTTCTTGCTTTTTCTATTTCCTTCTTTATAGCTTCAAGATTTGTCTCTATTGGCTTTTTAAGGAATCCTTCCTCTCTAAATCCTATCTGGGCAGTACTTATTACTCCAAGACCACCGGCCTTAGCTACTGCACCTGCCAAATTTGCAAGGCTTACGCCTACGCCCATTCCGCCCTGAAATACTGGTATTTTTATTTCAAGATCACCTATCATCAATGATTTACTATTGCTCATGAATATCCTCTTCTTTTAGAATTTTCGGAATCTTTGATAACGTTCTTCCCTAATCATATCAGCGCTCTTGCCCTCATATTTTTCAAGGAATTTCATTATTTTTTCCTTCAGGCAGCCACCAATGGCTTCACATGTAACATCACTGGCTCCACCAAATTCCGGTATGATTTCTTCGATAATGCCAAGTTCCTTAAGATCTTTGGCAGTAATCTTCATTATCTCGCTAGCCTCCTCAGCCCTTTCAGAATCCTTCCAGAGTATTGAGGCAAAGCCTTCTGGAGATAATATTGAATATATTGCATTTTCAAGCATCCATACTTCGTTTCCAACGGCAGTGGCAAGAGCTCCACCGCTACCACCTTCGCCGATAAAAATACATAAAACCGGAACCTTTAAATCTGACATCTCCATAAGGTTACGAGCTATGCTCTCTCCCATGCCTCTCTCCTCAGCTTCCATTCCGGGATAGGCTCCAGGAGTATTAACAAAGCAGATTATAGGTCTGTTAAACTTTTCGGCCTGCTTCATAAGTCTTAAGGCCTTTCTATAGCCTTCTGGCATAGGCATTCCAAAATTTCTGAATTTACATTCATTAATGTCTCTGCCCTTATGATCAGCTATAACGGTAACAGGCTGTCCGCCTATAAAACCGATACCTCCAACTATGGCCGGATCGTCCCTGAAGGCTCTGTCACCATGGGCTTCTACAAAATAATCAAGGATTACTTCCATATAATCAAGAGCTGATGGTCTGTCTATACTACGCACCATCTTAACCTTTTCCCATGCGCTTTTAGGCTCTGATTTTACCGCCTGCTCATTTACTATCTCTGATACCTTTGGTATAGCTATCTCTTCTAAGAAATCACTATAATTTCCTTCCTTTGATCTGTGTGATTTGATAAGGAAATATATAGTTTTTCTTAAGTTTTCTCTTTTTACTATTCCATCAATTATGCCATGCTCTACTAAAAATTCTGCAGTCTGAAATCCCTCTGGAAGCTCCTGACCAATAGTCTGTCTGATTACTCTTGGACCTGCAAAACCAACAAGAGCTCCCGGCTCTGCCATTATTACATCACCTAACATGGCAAAGCTTGCCGTTACGCCTCCAGTGGTAGGATCAGTAAGGATAGTACAATAGAACAAACCTGCTTCACTATGCTTTTTTATTGCAGCAGAGGTTTTGGCCATCTGCATAAGCGATACCATTCCCTCCTGCATTCTGGCACCACCTGAAGCACAGAAAATAAACACAGGCAGTCTTCTTTTTGTGGCCTCTTCTATTGCCATAGTGATTTTCTCTCCTACTACATGGCCCATGCTGGCCATAAGGAACCTGGAATCACATACACCGATAACTGCTTCCTCACCAAAAACCTTGCAAAGACCGATTGTAACAGCTTCATCCAGTCCGGTTTTATTCCTGGCATCTTCAATTTTCTCCTCATATCCTTCAAAAGCCAGAGGATTAGAAATTTCTGTTTCTTTATACCATGGTTCAAAGCTCTTAGGATCTGCCACCATCTTTATTCGGTTAGTAGCCTTCACTCTGAAGTATCCACCGCATTCATAACATACATATTTTCTTTTTACTACTCGTGCCCTGTTTACCATTTTTCCGCATTTAGGGCATTTTATCATTACCTCTTCTACTTCTTCACTGCTTTTTACAGCCTCAGGCTTTTCAAATGTCTTACTGCCTTCAACCTCTGTTATACCAAAGGAAGTATCTAAATTATTAAAAGAAAGAGGATTAATCTGTTTTCTTTTTCTGGGAAATATTATTCTGTTCATTGCATTATCCTATCGCAAAGGTAAGCTCTGCTTCGCAAACTTTCTTTCCTTCAACCTTTGCAACTGCACGACCTATACCTATTGGACCCTTAACCTTTATTATCTCTGTTTCAAGCTCCAAAACATCTCCAGGAACTACCTTCTGTCTGAATTTTGCATTATTAATCCCTGCAAAATACGCTGTCTTACCTTTTATTTCTGGCATAGAGAGCATCGCTACAGCTCCCACCTGAGCCAAAGCCTCTATTATCAGAACACCGGGCATAACAGGATTACCTGGAAAATGTCCTGCAA
>JAZUFJ010000064.1:0-3743 GCA_045640645.1 Lachnospiraceae bacterium | reverse complement strand
TTATGATTTGTACAAGCGAAAAAATGATCAGTGATAGTGGAGTGCTCGTATTTATAAGGGATAAAGCTATTGAAGATGATATACCAATGTTTTTATATGGTGATTCCTTAGAGAACGCTGATGCTGATTTGATAATAGGATCGCAGGTAATAAAATTTATATATACCAGACCAATTGAAGTAAATGAGGTTATTGAAGGTATAGAAAAAGCAATCATTCTTTCAAATAATATAAGGCGTAAAAAGGTCCTGGTAGTGGATGATTCTGGAGCAATGCTTAGAAATGTTAAAGCCTGGTTAGGAGACAGATATCAGGTTACTCTTGCAAATTCCGGAATGATGGCTATTAAATTTTTAGCTACTGACAGGCCTGATCTGGTTTTGCTGGATTATGAAATGCCAGTATTAGATGGAAAACAGGTGTTGGAAATGATACGTTCTGAAACAGAGTTTCAGGACATTCCGGTTATCTTTTTAACCAGTAAAGATGATAGGGAATCTGTATTAAACGTTATGAAGCTTAAACCTAATGGATATTTATTAAAAACCTTGCCACCGGAGAAAATCATTAGCGAGGTCGATAGCTTTTTTGAACGACAAAAGAAGCTATAAATTCGGTTATAAGAGCCTTACTTACAGAAATGGAGAATAAAATGAGCAAAAAAATAAAGTATAAAGGCCAGTATAAGAGATATATGCTCATGCCAATAATCATGCTGGTGCTTGTAGTTATTTTTAATATAGCAATGTTTTTTGTTGATATAAAAGCAGGCATTTTTATGATTCTGTTTACTCTTATATATGCTGTGATTGTTCTGGTTTCATATTTGAGAAACAAGTCAAATGTGATAAACGAGATGGTAGGTTTTGCTACCAGATATGGTCAGATACAAAAACAGCTTTTAAGAGAACTGGAGCTTAGCTATGCTTTGTTAGATGATACTGGCAAAATTATATGGACTAATGAGTCTTTTGAGAATACTTTCCATGTAAAGAAAGGTTATAGAAAGGCTATTACATCACTTATCCCTGAAATAGATAAGGGAGGTCTTCCAGGTATCGAAACTGAGACAGAGGCTATGATTACTTATGAAGAAAAAGAATATAGAATCTGTATGAAAAAGGTATCTTTGGATGGAGTACTGAAGGAGTCAAACATTGTTGATGCGCTTGATTATGCTGGATACCTGATAGCGTTTTTCATGTTTGATGAAACAGAGGTAAACGCTCTTAAACAGGAAAAAGATGATCAGAAGGTTGCAGTTGGATTAATATATATTGATAACTATGATGAAGCTCTTGAAAGTATAGAAGAGGTAAGAAGATCATTATTGGAAGCCTTGATAGATAGAAAAATCAATAAGTATTTTTCTAATATGAACGCTTTGGTTAAGAAGCTTGAGAAGGATAAATATCTGATTGTTATCCAGAAAAAGCATCTATCACAGCTTGAAGAAAAGAAATTTGATATTTTAGAGGATGTTAAGACAGTTAATATTGGTAATGAAATGGACGTTACACTAAGTATTGGCTTTGGTGTCGAAAATGGAACTTATCAGGATAATTACGAAGATGCAAGAGCCTCTATTGATTTGGCTTTAGGTCGAGGCGGCGATCAGGCAATAGTTAAGCATAATGAAGAAATAAGATATTATGGCGGAAAGAGCCAGAAGGCAGAAAAATATACAAGAGTAAAAGCCAGGGTAAAGGCTCATGCCTTAAGAGAAATTATCGATGCTAATGATAAGATTATAGTAATGGGACATAAGATTCTGGATGCTGACGCTTTTGGATCAGCGGTAGGTATTTACAGAGCATGCAAGACCTTTGGAAAGAAAACTCATATTGTGGTAAATGAGGTTACATCATCTATAAGAATGCTTATGGATGGAATGATATCATCAAAGGAATGTGAACCAGATCTGTTTATTAATAATTATGAGGCTTTGGATGCCATAGACAATTCTACTGTTTTAGTAGTGGTAGATGTTAACAAACCACAGCTTACGGAATGTGAAGAACTGTTAAGCAGATGTTCAAGAGTGGTAGTACTTGACCATCATAGAACAGGAAAAGAAAAGATAGAGAACACCACTCTTTCATACATAGAACCATATGCTTCATCTGCATGTGAAATGGTATCAGAAATACTACAGTATATTCATGATGATGTTAAGCTAAGACCATCGGAAGCCGATTGTTTATACTCCGGAATAATGATAGATACCAATAATTTTACTACTAAAACCGGTGTAAGGACTTTTGAGGCAGCAGCATATTTAAGAAGATGTGGAGCTGACGTTACAAGAGTACATAAAATGTTTAGAGAGGATATTTCTTCTTATAAGGCTAAAGCAGAGGCTATTAGACAGGCAGAAATATACCAGGAGGAATATGCAGTATCTGTTGCTCCAGCTGGAATATCAGAAACTCCAACAATCACAGCGGCTCAGGCAGCAAATGAGCTGTTAAATATCAATGGTATAAAAGCATCATTTGTTTTGACAGAATACCAAAATAAGATATATATAAGCGCAAGATCGATTGATGATATAAATGTTCAGGTTATAATGGAAAAGCTTGGCGGTGGCGGACATATGAATACTGCTGGTACACAAATAGAGGATATGTCTGTTGAAGAGGCAAAGGCTGTATTGCTTCAAACACTGTCAGATATGCAAAAGGAAGGAGAATTGTAATGAAGGTTATATTATTGCAGGATGTGAAATCACAGGGAAAAAAGGGTGAAATAATTGAAGTATCAGATGGATATGCAAAGAATTTCATTTTCCCTAAGAAGCTTGGTATAGAAGCAAACGCAAAGAATCTCAATGATTTAAAGTTACAGAAGGCAAACGAGGAAAAGGTTGCTGCAAAACTGCTTGAGGACGCAAAGGAATATGCAAAGGTAATAGAGACAAAGCAGGTAGTAGTATCTCTTAAAGCAGGTGAAGGCGGAAAAACCTTTGGATCAATTTCATCAAAGGAAATAGCCCAGGAAGCACGCGCACAGCATAATCTTGAAATCGATAAGAAAAAGATTGTTCTTCCGGAAGCGCTTAAGAGCATAGGTACATATGATGTTTCAATCAAGTTGCATCCACAGGTAACAGCTACTCTTAAGGTTAAGATAGTTGAAGCATAAGGAGGACCTTCTTAAGTGGAAGAGGAATTAATAAAGAGAGTACCGCCACATAATATAGAGGCTGAGCAATCAGTCATAGGAGCTATGCTAGTAGATAAGGATGCGCTTATGATTGCATCTGAAATGCTAAAAAAAGACGATTTTTATGGGCAACAGTACGGAATTCTTTTTGAAGCGATGGTTGAGCTTTATACACATGGCAAACCTGTGGATCTGGTTACCTTACAGAACTGTCTGAAAGAGAAAAATGTGCCGGAGGAGATAAGTGGTCTTGAATATATTCAGGAAGTAATATCTCTTCTGCCTACGTCCAGTAATATAAAATCTTATGCAGAGATAGTCAGCCAGAAGGCTCTTATGAGAAGACTAATTAAGGCTGCAAAAGATATAGAGGATAACTGTTATAGCGGTAAGGAAACAACAGAGTATATACTCGAACAGGCGGAGAAACAGATTTTTGATATAGTACAGAGACGTAATATTGGCGAATATGTGCCGATTAGCGAAGTGGTTATGAACGCCTTAGAGAAGATAAATATTGCTTCTCAGATGAAGGGAGCTATAACCGGACTTGCCACAGGATTTACAGATCTGGATTA
>JAZUFJ010000063.1:0-2997 GCA_045640645.1 Lachnospiraceae bacterium | reverse complement strand
GATAGCATTTAACAGTGTTGATTTACCGGCACCATTGCCACCGATGACTGTTACAAAATCACCATCTTCTAAAGTCAGGGAAAGGTTTCTTAAAGCTGTTTTCTGGTTAATAGTTCCATAATTAAAGGTTTTTGAAATATTATTTATACTAAGCATTTTCATTACCCTCCTCATCTTCCAGGACTATAGGTTTTGAAAAATATGTTTTCTTAAGATATGGCATAGCAAGGAATACGGCTACAACAAGAGCACTAAGAAGCTTTAATAAATCTGTATCGAAACCTAACCATATTACTATCTGAAGAACAACATAGTATATTACGCCACCAAGGGCAACTGCTAAAAGTTTAAGAGCAAAATTAGAAAAGATCTTATCAAAAACAACACCACCAATGATGACAGCTGCAAGACCTATAACGATAGCTCCTCTACCCATGTTGATATCAGCAAAACCCTGATACTGTGCTAAAAGAGCGCTTGAGAAAGCAACTATTCCGTTAGAAATCATTAATGAAAGAACAATATTAAATTTAGTATTAATACCCTGAGCTCGGCTCATATTTTGATTACATCCTGTGGCACGCATAGAACAACCAAGCTCTGTTCCAAAGAACCAGTATAATGCAGCTATAAGTATTACAAGGAATATTGCAACAACAAAAATAGAATTCTTATAAAGAGCAACACCCTTTACATTTAACAGAGACACCAGCAAATCATATGACTGATTGTTTATAGGCTGGTTAGCTTTTCCCATAATTTTAAGGTTTACAGAGTATAATCCAAGCTGTGTAAGGATACCTGAAAGGATAGGAGGTATTCCCATGAAGGTATGGAATAATCCTGTTACAAGACCAGCTATCATACCAGCTATCACAGCTAATGTAAGACACAGCCACATAGGCTTTCCGCTCATTAACATCATTATACATACTGCGCCTCCGGTACACATAGTACCATCGACAGAAAGGTCTGCTATATCAAGTATTTTATAGGTGATATAGACTCCTATAGCCATGATGCCCCAAATGAAGCCTTGTGCTATGGCTCCAGGCATGGCATTGAATAAAGCTCCGATTCCCAATTTGAATATCCTCCTCGAAATTATTAAAAATTCGCCCGAAGACTTGTGCTTCGGGCGATTCAAGCAAAATCCTATATTATTTTATTATTACTATTCTTCAATTGCAACATAATCTTCAGGAACTTCGATACCAAGCTCTGCAGCGATAGTTGCATTGTATTTCTTTGTTACGTTTGGAGCATACTGAACTGGAAGATCCTTTACATCCTTGCCATTTGCAAGAATTTCAGCTGCCATTTCACCAGTTGTATATCCAAGATCATAATAGCTGATTGAAAGAGTAGCAACACCACATCCTGCACAGATACCTTCTTCACCAGCTATGATAGGAATACCAGCTGGACGAGCGATACCATCGATGATACCTGTATTTGGAGCTGCTGTATTATCTGTAGGAACAAAGATAACATCACAAGCATCAACAGCGTCTGTAGTAACAGTAGCAACATCATTTGTATCAACGAATGAATAGAAATCTACTGTATAGTTTAATTTTTCAAGCTCAGCCTTCATAACATCTGCCTGATACTGTGAATTAGCTTCTGCTGAACAGTAAAGAATACCAACATTAGCTGCATCTGGGAATAATTCCTTAATGATAGCTGCCTGCTCAGATAATGGAGCAAGGTCTGATGTTCCAGAAATGTTACGTCCTGTAGAACCGTTCCAATCAGCAATATCAAGTGCTGTAGCATAATCTGTAACAGATGTTCCAAGGATAGGAATATCAACTGTACCAGCTGCTGCTGCCTGAAGAGGTGGTGTAGCATTTGCCATAATAAGGTTCTTGTTTGCTGCAACGAAGCTGTTGATGATTGTTGCACATGTAGCAGAATCACCCTGAGCATTCTGCTCATCAAATACTACGCTGTCACCAAGCTTTTCTGTAAGAGCATCCTTGAAGCCCTGTGTAGCAGCATCAAGAGCAACGTGCTCAACGAGCTGACAGATACCTACGTTATAAACTTCCTGTTTTGCTTCTGTTTCAGCTGGTGTAGCAGCTGCGGCCGCTGGAGCAGCAACAGGAGCAGCACATCCTGCTAAAAGACTAGCTACTAATGTAGTAGCAGCGAATAATGAAATAATTTTCTTTTTCATAATATCCTCCTATTATAATATCAATTAGATCTTGCGCCCAACACTTTAATACACGAAAGCATTAACGCGTTTAAGCATAGAATTATAATAGAAGAATAGCCAGTAAATGTCAAGATACTTCGCATCTTCTTTTTCTGATTCCAACAAGAATAACCTTCTTTTTATCGATTACAGCATTTTTATCCATAGCCGGTGTATCGCCAAGAGGATATTCTATACCAAGCTTTTCATATTTTACTTTTCCCATGGTATGATATGGAAGAACGTCGAGAGCCTTGAGAGTCTTTAGACCTCCAATAAAATAGCCAAGTTTGAAGAGATATTCATCATCATCTGTGAGATTAGGTACTACAACGTGTCTGATCCATAAATCTACACCATTTTCTGAGATAAATTCAGCGAAGGCAAGGATACCATCATTAGGCTGAGAGGCAACCTTTTTATGTATTTCAGGATCAATATGTTTGATATCTAACATAACCAGGTCTGTAACCTGAAGAAGCTTTCTTGATTTCTCAACGATCTCTTTATTAGAAGGTTTGAAGACAATACCAGAGGTATCCAGACAGGTATGTATGCCCTTTTCTTTAGCCTTTGTAAAGAGCTCAGTTAAAAAATCTATCTGCATCATAGGCTCGCCACCGGTAGCAGTAATACCTCCGCCTTTATAAAAGCCTTTATTTCTTTCATATTGATCAAGTATATAATCTGCGTCCATTTCAGTTCCGCCAGACGTAGCCCATGTATCAGGGTTATGGCAGTAAAGACATCTCATAGGACATCCTTGAAAAAACACAACATAGCGAACGCCAGGA
>JAZUFJ010000062.1:0-3869 GCA_045640645.1 Lachnospiraceae bacterium | reverse complement strand
GAGATCCGTATTTTTTCCCGTGATGAGAAAAAACAGGATGATATGAGACATTTTTATAATAATCCAAAGATTAAGTATTATATTGGTGATGTTAGTAATATACAGAGTGTTAAGGATGCTATGCATGGAGTTGATTATATTTTTCATGCAGCAGCCCTAAAACAGGTTCCAAGCTGTGAATTCTTCCCAATGGAAGCAGTTAGAACAAATGTAGTAGGTACTGATAATGTTCTTACAGCTGCCATTGAAATGGGAGTAAAAAAGGTTATCTGTCTTTCAACAGACAAGGCAGCCTATCCAGTAAACGCTATGGGAACTTCAAAGGCTATGATGGAAAAGGTTTTTGTTGCAAAGTCAAGAACAATATCACCTGATAAGACCTTAATATGTGGAACCAGATACGGAAATGTAATGTGCTCAAGAGGATCTGTTATTCCTCTTTTCATTGATCAGATAAAGAATGGACAGCCTCTGACAGTTACAGAGCCAGAGATGACAAGATTTATTATGAGCCTTGAGGAAGCAGTAGAGCTTGTTTTATTCGCTTTTGAAAATGCTAAAAGTGGGGACATTATGGTACAGAAGGCTCCAGCCTGTACTATAAAGGTATTGGCCCAGGCAGTTAAAGAGCTTTTTGAAGCTGATAATGAGATCAAGATTATCGGTATTAGACATGGAGAAAAGATGTATGAGACTCTCCTTACAAATGAGGAATGTGCTAATGCAATAGATATGGGTAACTTTTACAGGGTACCTGCTGACCAGAGAGATCTTAACTATGATAAATATTTTAAAGAGGGTAATCAGGAAAGAACCAAGCTTAGCGAGTTTAATTCCAATAATACAAAGCTTCTTAATGTGGAAGAGGTTAAGGAAAAGCTTTTAAGCCTTTCATATATAAGGGAAGAGCTCGAAAACTATAAAAACAGATAGATATCGATAGAGAAATATTGAAATATCTGTAAGAAAATAAAAAGAAAAGATGTCTGAAAAGTATGGACAGAGGCGAAAAATGAAGATACTGGTAACCGGTGCAAAAGGGTTTATTGGAAAAAATCTTATATGTGAACTTAATAATCGCGGATATAAGGATGTTTTTGCATATGATATCGATACTGATGAAAGTTTGTTAGAGGAATATATAAAAGAATGCGAATTTGTGTTCCATTTAGCAGGTGTAAACAGACCAAAGGATGTAAGCGAATATATGGAAGGCAATTTTGGTTTTACATCAGTCCTTCTTAATAAGCTTAAGGAAAACGGAAACAAGGCACCAGTTCTTATTACTTCTTCTATTCAGGCTGTCTTAGATAATCCTTATGGGAAAAGTAAGAAAGAGGCAGAGGATTTATTACATAATTATGGCAGGGAAAACGGTTCCCCGGTTTATGTGTACAGGCTTCCAAATGTTTTTGGAAAATGGTGCAGACCAAACTATAACAGTGCTGTAGCGACTTTTTGCCATAATATTGCTAATGATTTAGAGATAACAGTTAACGATCCTAAGCATGTTATGCATTTAGTATATATAGATGATGTAGTGAACGAATTTATAGAAGCGCTTAAAGGAAACGCAAATATGACAGGGGAATTTGCTACAGTTCCCATTGAGCATACTATAGAGCTTGGAAAAATAGCAGATATGATCTATTCCTTTAAAGAAGGAAGAGGCAATTTATCAGTTCCAGATTTTAGAAATGAATTTGAAAAGAAGCTATATAGTACATATCTTAGTTATTTGCCTACAGATGGGTTTGCTTATCCATTAAAAATGAACGTGGACAACAGGGGTTCTTTTACAGAATTTATAAGAACACCTGACAGAGGACAGGTTAGCGTAAATATTTCCAAGCCGGGAATTACCAAGGGCAATCACTGGCACCACACGAAGAACGAGAAGTTTTTAGTAGTAAAGGGTGAGGGAGAGATATCCTTCAGAAAAGTAGGAGAGGAAGAGGTAATAACCTACAGAGTAAGCGGAAAAGAGCTTACAGTAGTAGATATTCCTACTGGATATACACATAATATTACTAATATCGGTGATGATGATATGGTTACTGTTATGTGGGCGAATGAAGCCTTTGATCCGGAGCATCCGGATACATTTTACGAGCCGGTATAAAAATATATGATGATTAAATTACAAGAAAGAGAACAATCATGAAAAAACTGAAACTAATGACAATAGTAGGCACAAGACCAGAGATAATCAGATTATCTGCAGTTATAAAGTGTGCAGACAAATATTTTGATCATGTTCTGGTACATACAGGCCAGAATTATGATTATACATTAAATCAGATTTTCTTTGAGGATCTAAATCTAAGAGAGCCTGATTACTATCTGGAAAGCGTTGGAGCTAATCTTGGCGAGACGATGGGCAACATTATCGCCAAATCATATACTCTTATGCAGGAAGTGCAGCCAGATGCATTGCTTATCCTAGGGGATACAAATTCTGCTTTATCAGCAATATCTGCAAAGAGATTAAAGATACCAATTTTCCATATGGAAGCTGGAAACAGATGCTGGGACTGGAACGTATCAGAAATGATTAATCGAAAAATAGTAGATCATATTTCAGACATTAATCTTCCATATACGGAGCATTCCAGAAGATATCTTTTAAATGAGGGAATCGATGGAAAGACCATGTTTGTTACAGGATCCCCTATGAAAGAGGTCTTAAGAAACCACATGGAGCATATATTGAAGAGCGATGTTTTGGAGCGTCTTAACCTAAAGAAGCGTGGATATATTCTGCTTTCTGCTCATAGAGAGGAAAATATAGATCTTGAGGATAATTTCTTAGATCTTATGAACTCCGTAAATAATATTGCAGAAAAGTATCAGATGCCGGTTATCTATTCAATGCATCCACGTTCAAAGAAGTTCATAGAGATGAGAGGCTTTAAATTTAATCCTTTAGTAGTTCCAATGAAGCCTTTTGGCTTCCTTGATTATAATATGCTTCAGATGAATGCATATTGTGTATTATCTGATAGTGGAACACTATCAGAGGAATCAGCTATGCTTAAGTTCCCTGGAGTACTTCTCAGAACCTCTACTGAAAGACCAGAAGTACTTGATAAGGGTACTGTGGTAATTGGAGGAATCAAGGGAGAAGATGTGGAACAGGCTACAGAACTGGCCTTAGCAATGTATGAGAATAATGAGGAAGTAGTTGAAGCCCTTGATTATGCAGATTCAAATGTTTCAGTTAAGGTAGTAAAGATCATACAAAGCTACACTGAAATAGTAAATAAGACAGTATGGCTTAAGAATTAGCCAATAACGAGAGAAAAAAATGAGAATCGTTGTAAATGATATAGCTGCCAGCACTACAGGAGCGTTGTCAATCTTAAAGGAATTTTATAATTACGTAAAGGAATATGGCAGCGGGCATGAGTGGATATTTCTTTTGTCGGATGAATATGTTAAAGAAACAGAAAACATAAAAATTATCTGCATGAGAGATGTTAAGAAAAGCTGGAAAAACCGTCTGAAATTTGATTTGGTAAATGGACATAATTTTATAGAATCTCTTAATCCAGATGTATTATTTTCTATGCAGAATACTATGTCATTCCACTACAGGGGAAAGCAAATAATCTATGTTCATCAGCCTCTAGGCTTTCAGAAAGAAAAGGTTTTTTCTTTATTTAAGTCAGAAGAACGGGAATATGCTATATATCAGCATATAATTGGCAGACTTATAGATATTTCAATAAAGAAATCAGATCATGTGATTGTACAGACAAAATGGATGAAGGAAGCCATAATAAAAAAGCTAAAAATAAAAGAAGACAGGATAAGTAATATTCTTCCGTCACTTGAGGCTTTAGATGGTTATAGAATACAGGAATGTC
>JAZUFJ010000061.1:0-4438 GCA_045640645.1 Lachnospiraceae bacterium | reverse complement strand
TCCATCGCCAACAAATGCAAGATTTTCCTTTGCTCCTTTTTCTTCAAGAAGCTTCTCTACCCATGTAACCTTATCTGCCGGCATAAGCTCAGAATGTACTTCATCAATATCCAGTTCCTTAGCTACAGCATCTGCAACCGGTTTTGCATCTCCAGTTAACATAACTGTCTTTTTGATTCCACGTTTCTTTAATTTGGATATAGCTTCCTTTGCAGTAGGCCTGATAATATCTGCTATCAGAATATGTCCCATATATTCCCTGTCAATAGCAATATGTACTACAGTTTCAACATGATGGCATTTAGCCTCATAAGCAATATTAAGGCTCTCCATAAGCTTCATATTTCCTACAGCCACTTCTTTGTCATCAACAAATGCAACGATACCCTTGCCGCTTATCTCCTGAATATCTCTGATTCTTTCATGATTGATCTCTTTTCCATAATCCTTAACAATACTCTTTGCTATAGGATGAGTAGAATGGCTCTCAACATGAGCTGCGAGCTCAATAAGATAATCCTTCTCTTCCTTGTTCTGATGCATTCCTACTACATCAAACACGCCTCTTGTCATTGTTCCGGTCTTATCAAATACAACATATTTTACAGAAGCAAGAGCCTCGAGATAGTTTGATCCCTTAACCAGTACTCCCTCATGGCTGGCTCCACCGATTCCGGCAAAAAAGCTAAGTGGAATACTGATAACGAGAGCACAAGGACAACTAATTACTAAAAATGTTAAGGCTCTTAATATCCATTCCCCTATCATTGCCTCTTTACCTAATATAAGACGTACAACAGGTGGAAGAATCGCAAGCGCTAAAGCTCCATAACAGACAGCCGGAGTATAGTATCTTGCAAATCTGCTTATAAAATCCTCTGAACGTGATTTCTTAGAGCTGGAATTCTCTACCAGATCAAGGATTTTGGCTACTGTAGACTCTCCAAATTCCTTAGTAGTCTTTACAGATATTACACCTGACAGATTAATGCATCCGCTAATTATCTCATCCTCAACGTTAGCTGGTCTTGGTACGCTTTCTCCTGTAAGAGCGCTTGTATTAAGAGTAGTATTTCCTTCTATTATTATTCCATCAAGAGGTACTCTCTCTCCCGGATTGATAACAATAGTCTCTCCTATCATTACCTCTTCCGGATCTACCTTTTCATATTTTCCATCCCTTAATACATTTGCATAATCAGGTCTGATATCCATAAGCTCACTTATATTCTTACGGCTCTTTCCTACGGCAACAGACTGGAAAAGCTCACCAATCTGGTAAAATAGCATAACAGCTACGCCCTCTGTAAATTCGCCAAGGCAAATAGCTCCAATAGTAGCAACTGCCATAAGGAAATTCTCATCAAATACCTGTCTGTTCTTTATGCCCTTAAATGCCTTCTTTAAAATATCATTTCCGATAACAAAATAAGGCACAAGGAAAAGCACCAGCTGTATCCATTCAGGCAGCTCCACAAATTTAAATATTATTTCCAGTATTCCAATTAAGGCTATTGTGATAATTATTCTTCTCAGAACATTTTTCTGTTTCTTGTTCATATCTGCTCCTCGAGATTACTAAAGTAATCTCATTTTAAAACATCATTCTCTATACGTTTTTTATTCTTATCTTTATGTTTTCCATTTTCATTTTATAAGTAGATTTCGCAATCGTCTTCTACCTTCTTGCAGTTCTTAAGTACTTCCTGCATAACTGCTGTGGCATCACTGCCCTCTTCAAATTCTACTGTCATCTTAAGAGTCATAAAGCTTACTGTAGCATCTTTTACTCCTGCAGTATTCTTTGCCGCCTCTTCCATCTTATTTGCACAGTTTGCACAGTCCACTTCAATTTTGTATGTTTTTTTCATTTTTCGTTCCTCCGTTTTCTATGTCAGATTTATATACTGACTTTCTATTTATTTGGTTTATTCATATGAACAATTATTCATATGTTAATATGATTATATAACAATATTTGAAAATGTCAACGCCCTTTCAAAAATTATTATATGATTTAAAAATAATAGCAGCGATAGAACATACTTTACATACTCCACCGCTGTCACTATAATCTCGTTTACGCTTGTAATACTTATACTTATTTACCTGCTGCTTTCTTTGATGGAATAATTATAAATATCAAAGAGCTTATTAAAAGCATATATGGATAAAACAATAATGGAAGTATATCAAAAGCATCCACCTGAGCTCCAAGCTCGTTTGCTGCTGACAGAGCAACAAGCATCTGAGCACCATAAGGAATGATACCCTGGAAAATACATGAAAAAGTATCAAGTATCGAAGCTGACTTTTTAGGGCCTATGTTATACTCCTCTGCCATCTCTTTCGCTATAGGATTAGCCATTACTATGGCAACAGTATTGTTAGCTGTAGCGATATCCATGGCACCTACTAAAAGTCCCATACCAAAAAGGCCACCTCTTCTTCCTTTAAATACACTTCTTATCCAATGTAAAAGTGCCTCAAAACCACCATCTTCTCTTATCAGAGAACATATAGCAGATACTAAAATTGCTACCATTGTAGTTTCAAACATTCCTGCAGCTCCGGTTCCCATATTTGCTATAAGATCAGACGCAACTATAGATCCTGTAGCCAACATGATTATTGCGCCGCTTACTATACCTATTATCAAAACTGCAAAAACATTTATTCCTATGATTCCACCTACTAATACTAAAATATATGGGATAATCTTAATAAGGTTATAGCTTTCTGTTACACTACCACCTGTATAGGTATTGATAGACAATATTATTATCAGTACCAGACTGACTATAGCTGCAGGAAGCGCTATAGCAAAGTTTTCACGGAATTTATCCTTCATTTCACATCCCTGTCCATTACAGGCAGCTATTGTAGTATCTGATATAAAAGAAAGATTATCTCCAAACATTGCACCGCCCATAACTGAAGCTATGCAAAGAGGAGTAGAAAAGCCTGAAGCATTAGCTACAGAAATAGCTATAGGAGTAATAAGAGTAATAGTACCAACACTTGTACCCATAGAAAGTGACACAAAACAGCTTACAACAAACAGTACCGCTACAGAAAACTGGGCTGGAATAATAGACAATATAAAATATGCCACGCTATCAGCAGAAGATCTTCCTACTACGCCTACAAACATTCCTGCTACCATGAAAATAAGTATCATAGTAATGATATTGGGATCTCCTACACCCTGACCCATAATTTTAAGCTTTTGTTCAAAGCTGATTTTCCTGTTCTGTAGACATGCTACAAATAATGCAATCAAAAAAATGACTACTATAGGGATATTATAGAAGCCCATCGGTATCTTTAGGATATATTCAAAACAAATTCCCAGCCCTAAATATAACATTACAAAAACTAAAATCGGTAATAATGCCTTGCCATTTCTCTTTTTCACTTTCGTTCCTCCGTACAGTCCATGATTCTATCATCCTTCAAACGGATAATTATATCGTAATAATTATTACTTTCAATGCTGATATTTTATAATGTAATGAATTTTCTTTGGTATATCAACTTTTCAAAGCATTTATCCACATTTTATTAAATATTGCTCATTTATGCAACAAGTGTTAAAATGCCATTGAGGTAAAAAATATGATTTATAATTTAAATGGAATAAATGAGATACCAAAGTTTAGAGCAAATACCCATTTGGTCGTCCATGATAATAATCTATATGAGGACTATCCGCCTCATATGCATCCAGCAGTAGAGGTAATAATGCCTACTGAAGGTGAATACTCGGTTATAGTAAACGGTAATAAATACACAGCAAATCCTTTTGAACTAATCTTTATAGGTTCCAATACTGTGCATTCTACTATCGCACCCAAAACAGGTCATAGATATTTTTTTCAGATTGATGATTCCCTATTACATGATATCTCAGGTGTTAAGCCAATTTTATCATTTATTGGTCCTGTACGTACTTTCACGCCAAGTAATTCTCCTGATATACATAGACAGCTTATAAAGCTGTTTGAAGAAATATGCGATTCATTTTTTGACAGTGAAGAAAAAGATTCCTCTCCATCATCATGCTGTGATAAGAATAGCTCCGTTGTCAGAGGCTCTATTTATCCGGATATCAACACAGAAGAAGCCAATACTGAATATGATAATTCTGTTTTCAGAAAGTCTATATTATGTGAACCGATCATCTATTCAAAATTTCTATCTATGCTTGGTATAATTGGTCTCAGACAGATAGATATATGCGAAAACTCTTCACATAATCAGACAAATGTCAAAGAATATGTTGCCCAGATTATGACCGTATGCAGATACATTGATGAACATTTTACTGAAGAGCTTACTCTTGGTGATATGGCCTATAAGATTGGCTATAGTAAGTTTCATTTCTCGAGAATATTCAAGCAGGCCGCCAATGTTTCATTTTACAAATATGTTAACC
>JAZUFJ010000060.1:0-2565 GCA_045640645.1 Lachnospiraceae bacterium | reverse complement strand
TGGTGAGATTGTCTTCCTAAGCCCGCTTGGCCTCCGACTTCCAATCGAAGTATTGAATGGTAAGCCAGGTTATATCAACCTTCTTGATGCTTTCAATGGCTGGCAGCTTGTTAAGGAACTTAAAGAGGCTACAGGCTTACCAGCTGCAACTTCTTTTAAGCATGTATCACCAGCCGGAGCTGCTATTGGTAAACCATTATCAGATACTCTTAAGCAGATATATTTTGTTGATGATCTTGGTGAGCTTAGTCCCCTTGCATGTGCTTATGCGAGAGCCCGCGGAGCTGACAGAATGTCATCATATGGTGATTTCATTGCCTTATCTGATGTGTGTGATGTAGCTACAGCAAAGATTATTAAGAGAGAATTTTCAGATGGAATCATTGCTCCAGGTTATGAACCAGAGGCCCTTGAAATGTTAAAAGGCAAAAAGAAGGGCGCTTATGCGATCATTAAGATAGATGAGAACTATGTTCCAGAAGCTATCGAGCGTAAGCAGGTATTTGGTGTAACCTTTGAACAGGGTAGAAATGACATAAAGATTGATGATTCTTTAATGGAAAATATCGTAACAAAGAATAAGGATCTTCCTATCGAAGCAAAGCATGATTTTATGATCAGTCTTATTACTCTAAAGTATACACAGTCAAATTCAGTTTGCTATGTTAAAGATGGTCAGGCTATCGGTATTGGAGCCGGACAGCAGAGCCGTGTACACTGTGTACGTCTTGCCGGACAGAAAGCTGATAACTGGTTATTACGTCAGTGTCCAAAGGTTATGAATCTTGAATTTGTTGATGGAATTAAGAGAGCCGACAGAGATAATGCTATTGATAACTACATTGGTGAAGCTTACATGGATGTTTTAAGAGAAGGCGCATGGCAGAATATCTTTAAGACTAAGCCAGAAATCTTTACAGCAGAAGAGAAGAGAGAATGGCTTGATAAACAGAATGGTGTTTCATTAGGCTCAGATGCGTTCTTCCCATTCTCAGACAGTATTGAAAGAGGATACTTAAGCGGAGTTAAGTATGTAGTACAGCCTGGTGGATCATTAAGAGATGACCTTGTTATAGAGGCTTGTGACAGATATGACATGGTAATGGTTATGAATGGAGTAAGATTATTCCATCACTAGAACACGTGGAAAGAGGGTTAACATAACATGGAAATAAAGACAGCTAAGAGGCTTGAGCATTTCCAAACAGGAATATTTGCAGCACTTAAACAAAAGAAAGATGAGTTAGAGGCGCAGGGACGTACTTTATATAATTTATTTATAGGTACTCCTGACTTTCCGGTAGCACCTCATGTTCAAAATGCTCTTATAGAAGCGGCAAAGAATCCTGATAATTTTCATTATGCGCTAAAGGATATGCCAGAGCTTTTAGAAGCTGTAAAAGCATATTATAAAAAACGTTTTAATGTTGAGATAGGTCTTGATGAAATCACATCAGTTAATGGTTCGCAGGAGGGAATAGGCCATATTGGTATGGCTCTTTGTGATAAAGAGGATGTGGTGCTTCTTCCTAATCCTGGTTACCCTGTATTTGAGGTAGGCGGATATTTAGGAGATGCAGAGCTTTATTTCTATGATTTGAAGAAGGAAAATAATTACCTTCCTAAGCTTGATGAGATACCTGAGGATATATGTAAAAGAGCAAAGTTTATGCTGGTATCATATCCATATAATCCGGTTTGCGCTATAGCTCCAAAGGAATTCTATATTGAGCTTATTGAGTTCGCAAAGAAAAATAATATAATAATTGTCCATGACAATGCATATTCAGATATTATATATGACGGTGTTTATGGCGGATCCTTCTTTGATTATCCTGGTGCAAAGGACGTAGGTATAGAGTTTTTCTCGCTGTCAAAGTCTTTTAATCTGACAGGTGCCAGAGTATCTTTTGTTATAGGTAATAAAAAGATAGTAGATGCAGTTAAGCTATTAAGATCTCAGTATGATTTTGGTATGTTTTTACCAATACAGCATGCAGCTATTGCAGCTTTAACAGGACCTCTTGATGGGGTAAAGGAACAGTGTAAAAAGTACCAGGAGAGAAGAGATGCATTAAGAGATGGTCTTCGTTCAATTGGATGGGATGTAGAAGACAGTAAGGGAACCATGTTTGCCTGGGCAAAGATTCCTGAAGGCTTTAAATCTTCACAGGAATTCTGTATGGAGCTGGTAGAAAAGGCAGGAGTATTATGTACTCCTGGAAGCGCCTTTGGCTCAATGGGAGAGGGCTATGTAAGATTTGCTCTTGTTCTTCCACCAGAAAAAATGTGGGAGCTTGCAAAGGCTATCGAAAAAAGTGGATTGATAAAATGAATGAAATAATTAAATATGCGAAGCATTTTTTAGAGCGACCGCAGATACTGATATTTTTCCTGTTGTCTTTTCTGACTTTAATAATAATGTATATTTTGATATATATTTATGTAAACCTTATTTCTGTTGGAACTCATAAGTACGAAAGGAAAGAATACTTCAGGAGAAACTTTTATTCGATAACGGAACGTTATTACGCAATTATTTTTTCCGGAACATCAATATTGTTT
>JAZUFJ010000059.1:0-1572 GCA_045640645.1 Lachnospiraceae bacterium | reverse complement strand
TTCTATTGGTAATGCAACCTTTAAGGATTGTATTAATATTGAGGAAGTAGTACTGTCAGACGGGCTTAAGGTTATCTCAGCAGAGGCATTCAGCGGATGTAAAGCTTTAAATAAAATCGAATTTCCAATAGGCCTGAAAATTATTGGAGATCTCGCATTTACGAGGTGCAGTCTTTTGGGACATATGGTTTTTCCAGAAGGACTTTGTTCAATAGGAGAGGGTAGCTTTAGCTATTGTGACAAATTAGAGAGTATTACATTCTCAGAATCGCTATTAAATATTAAGGATTATGCGTTTTCTAATTGTAAATCAATTTCCGGAGAGCTTGTTATTCCGGATAATGTTACATATATTGGAGAAAATGCCTTTAGAGATTGCATAAAGATAAAATCAGTAACATTTGGAGATGGGCTTGCAAGTATAGGTCAGGGAGCGTTTACCGGATGTACGGAGCTAAAAGCAGCATCCGTTAAAAATGTTACTCCAGATTACTATTCACAGAATGAAACAGTGCCATCATTTGATGAACAGGTAAAGCTGATAGGCTTTGATGAAAGCCCGAAAGCATCTGAATTATGGGATAGTTACAAGGAGACAAAGCTTTCTGAAATAGCAAATAAAACAGATGGAGGTAGTAGCGAGGCTAAGACTGTGCCTTATTACTGGACTGACAGTTTAAAAGGTGAAACCTTCAAGGGTACAGGCTCTTATGCGGATACAAAACTCTGTTTTTATGATGAAGAAGTTGTTTTGACATTAAACGGAAGAGAATATATAAAAGTACCATTTGAAGCAGATCCATATGAAGATGGCGATGAAAAGCATATAAAAGCAGATAATCTGTTGTATTATTTTGGTGTCATATCAGACCTTGTATTTTATGATAATGGCTATCAAAAAAATGTAATCAAGGCAAATATGGTATGGGATGATGGAACAGAGGATATAGCATATTTTACTGTGGGATCAGAAGAATGTGTGTTGCCGATTGGATATGAAGTTAGTGATGGGGATAATTTGCCAGAAGAGGATATTCATGAAGAATTGTATGATGAAGATGCTCAGTATGATTTTATGGGAAAGATAGACATAGAGGATTCACCTGAACATGAACCATGGGGCGAGCCATACAATGAATACTACTATATGCCATATCTGGAAGAGCGGCATGAGGACAGTGAAGGTAATCCAATTCTGTGGTTTGGAGATTTGGATAAGCTGGCAGTAGGATGTTCAGTATATTGTGCTGTCGAGAACGAGGAAATAAAGGCAAATGCTTCATCTACTTTAAATAATAATGGTTCAATCAGCTATGAAGCAGAAAATGTATGTGTCCAAAACAATTCCGGAGCATGGGTTGAAGGAGCTGAAGGTGCTGGAATAGGTGAATACCTTGAAATCAGGCGTAAAATTGATGTCAGCGATAAAGATTACGGTATTGATTATACTGAGATATGTATAGTAAATGGATACCTTAAGAATGAGAAAGTATGGAAGAATAATAATCGTGTAAAGACGTTAGCATTATATTATAATGATAAGTATTTACTTGATATTGAGCTGGAGGATAC
>JAZUFJ010000058.1:0-2380 GCA_045640645.1 Lachnospiraceae bacterium | reverse complement strand
CCATACAAGTTCTATGGTGGCTCCGATGTAATGAACAAAAATATATGTGGGGAGAATTCGGATTCCCCACATACCAAAAAGCTCTGCAATAAAAGGGAATTTTGTGTCTCCCAGACCATAGAATATACCTTCTGCGACTATCATAAGCCCATAAAATGGTTCGGAAAATGCGACAATTTTAAGCACAGAGGCACCAATTCTGGCGACCTCATCGCTACTGGTAAACAGGCTCATCAAAGGGTATGCAGTGATAAACAAAATGAGGCCTGTAATGCACTGCATTCCTAAAGTAAAGATTAAAGAACTGCGGCAAACCTTGCCGTATTTTTTTTCGTCTTTTTCTCCGACGGCAATTCCAACCAAGGTGGAGGTTGCAGCGCGAAGACCATAGCCTGCAATATAGAAAATCTGCTCCGCTGTTACTGCTATAGAATGAGCTGCGAAGGTGGTGGTTCCCAGAGTGGTGACCTGTGCGGCAAAGACAACATAACCAGCGCAGCCTGCGACGTGAGAGGCAAAAAGTGGTGCTGCAAGCTTAAGTATGTTTACAGATATATTCTTGTCTGATGTACGTTCTGCATAAGTAGGTTTTACGAGCTTGTTTCTGGAGAACGCTATAAACATTAATAGGCCACCTACCGCATAGGCGATGGCTGATCCAATTGCAGCGCCAATAACTCCCATAGAAAGAGCATATATAAAGACGTAGTTTAGTATTACGTTCAGGATGTTTGAAATAAGGCTTATTACCATAGGTGTTTTGGAGTCCTTAACACCTCTTAGGGCTCCTGCCATAACACTCTGTACTGATCGCAAAAAGAACGGAATAAGAATGATGATAAAATAGGTTGAAGCGGCTTTTCGTATAGATTCTTCTGCTCCCATCCATGAGGGAATATATGGAGCAAGAACTATACATATAATCTCCATTGCAAGCCCCAAACAAAGCCCCATCAATATGCCGGATTTTGCATATTTTTTTATGGCATCAAAATCTTTTCGACCGTAGCTTTGAGCTATATGCGTTTGCACACTCACAGCTATAGCAGCTGGAACACAAAAAGAAAGCCAGCCGATGGTTGTTGTCACAGAGACTGAGGCGGTGGCTTTTTCTCCAAGCTGTCCAACCATGGCTGTGTCAACGTATTGAAGAAACGTTGAGAGAACCTCTTCTACGATTGTTGGAATAGCCAGCGTGATTAGAGCGAAAAGTATGCTGTTTTTCTTGTCTTTAAGTAATTTCATAGTTATAATTTTTTCCGTAGAAATATTATAACGAAATAGAAAGAGGTTGCAATGCTATCATTTGTTAATGATTACAGCGAAGGCTGTCATGAAAAAATATTAGAGAAACTTGTTGAAGTAAATAGAGAAATTGTATCTGGATACGGTGAAGATAAATACTGTGTATCTGCAAAGGAAAAGATAAGAAAAGCTATAGATTGTGAAACTGCAGATATTTTCTTTTTATATGGAGGAACTCAGACTAATCAGGTTGCAATAGATTGCTTTTTGGAACCATACGAGGCGGTAGTTGCGGCTACTACTGGTCATGTTTCATTACACGAGGCAGGTGCAATCGAGTTTTCTGGCCATAAGGTAATCGAGCTTCCAGGAAAAGAAGGGAAGTTGGAGGCTGATGTTGTAGATAAATACCTTAAGGGCTTTTTTGAGGATGATAACAAAGACCATATGATTTTCCCTGGCATGGTCTATATTTCTCAGCCAACTGAGTATGGCACCTTGTATTCTTTGGATGAACTTACAGATATTAGTGCTGTTTGTGAAAAACATAATGTTAAGCTTTATGTTGACGGGGCAAGACTTGGATATGGTTTGGCGGCTAAAGCAAATGATGTTTCTATGGCCGATCTTGCAAGGCTGACCGATGGCTTTTATATAGGTGGAACAAAAGTTGGCGCCTTGTGCGGAGAGGCTTTAGTTTACCCTAAGGGTGCGCCAAAGCATATGATAACAAGAATAAAACAGCATGGAGCACTTGCTGCAAAAGGTAGAACCTTTGGAATAAGCTTTGATGTACTTTTTACTGACGATTTGTATGTTGACATTTCAAAGCACGCCATAGAGTGTGCTGATAAGCTTAGAGAGGCTTTTAAGAAAAAGGGCTATAAGTTATATATGGAAAACCCAACAAATCAGGTGTTTATTGAACTTACATATGGAAAGCTTGAAGAACTTAGCAAGGAAATTGCTTTTTGCTTCTGGGAAAAGCTTGATGATGAGCGCTGTGTTGTAAGATGTGCAACCTCTTGGGCAACAAGAGTGGAAGACGTGGATAAGCTTATTTCTATAATATAGTATGAAAAAGATATTATCTTTACTTAACGATTTTAATATTAAAGCGACAAATCATAATGTT
>JAZUFJ010000057.1:0-7472 GCA_045640645.1 Lachnospiraceae bacterium | reverse complement strand
GAGACTGATTCTTGAAGCCTTTGCTGAAAGAATCTTTTAGTCGACCTTAGGAGTTAGTTCGTCGCAGCGTTGCAATCGTCTGTGATAGTTTTCGTCAGACGAGCAATCTCCAGAGCGTTGCAATCGTTCATGAATGTTTTTGTCATGTTAAGCAATCTCACAACCTAACACCCTCGCAACTTCCATAATGATACCATATATCACATACCCCCGTCAAAACAAACCCCGTATTTTTTTCAAAAACCCCTTGACATACCCCTAACCGTAATCTAAACTATATTAGTGTGTGTTGCAGGCTATCTGTAACAATGTTTATTGCAGATTATCTGCAGCAGATGTTATATCAAAACGTCCGTGTCCGGGTTTGATATGACTTGGAGGTGCAAGACCTTACTTCTACGAATGGGAGGTGTAATCGTGGCTAATATTAAATCAGCAAAGAAGAGAATTCTTGTAATTCAGACAAAGACTGAGCGTAATAAAGCGATTAAGTCTAAAGTTAAGACTTATGTTAAAAAGGTTTATGCTGCTATCGAAGCAAATGATCAGGAAGCTGCTAAGGTTGCTCTTAACGACGCTATCTCAGAAATCAGCAAAGCTACATCTAAGGGTGTATATCCTAAGTCAACAGCTTCAAGAAAGATTTCCCGTCTTACAAAGGCAGTTAACAAAATGGCTTAATTTTAACTTATCTTTTAAGATATAACAAAAAGAACCCATACCGTCATGTGGGTTCTTTTTGTTTTCCCTTTTTATAAGCTCAAGACCTGTCTTCTCCAGATAAGTCTTGTATTATTTAAACAATTAATCATCCTTAGACTCATTAAAAGCTCTTCTGACAAGATCATCTATTGATCTCATCTCTTCATTTCTCCTGCTAAAGGAAGGCATCATTACTATATTACTTTTTTCTGATGTATTGCTTTTTTCTGAAGCATTGCTCTTCTCTTCAGCTTCTATAGTTAACTTTTTATCTTCAGCCTTATCTTCATAAACTTCTACTTTACTGATTTCCTTAGCTTCTTCCTTTTTCTGAAGCTCTTCAGCTATATCTGATTTGCTTTCTTCAGCCTCTTTTTTAGCTGTACTTTCATCCTTTATTTCAGCTTTTGAATCAGCATCTTTTTCGGCAGCTTTATCAGCTTCTTTTTCAACTGTTTCCTCAGTCTCTTCGTCATCTGCAGGTCTTTCATTAAGAGCTGAATTTGATATCTCGTTAACGCTGGATTCCCTGGATGGCTTTTCTGTTTCAAGTGCCATATCAGCAGGTGATAACATCGGCATCCTTTCGAATGGGAACTCAATTTCCCATGCTTCTCTTATGCTATCCATAAGCTGCATCATACGAAGCGTCTCTATATGAGGCATCTCAGGGCATTCTATCATTCCTTCTCTGATTGCCTTCATGGCTGATTGCACCTCATATTCATATCCTGTTATCTGATATGGAGCCGCATATTCCGCTATAAGTCTTCTCTCAAGATTATATACCTTTATAGCTTCATAATTATTTATATTTTCAATTTCAATATATCCGTTTGAGCCGTTAATCATACCACGTCTGTCGGTCTGGGCAAGCATTGTTGCATAAAGAGTGGCCATCCTTCCATCCTGATATGAAAGCATAATCGTTTCCTGACCGTCCACTCCCGACGGAAGCTTAATACATGAAGCAGAAATACTTTCTATCTCGTCGCCAAACACCATAGACGCAAAGTTGAGAACGTATACACCAAGATCCAAAAGAGCTCCACCAGCCAGCTCAGGTTTAACCATTCTTTCAATATGTTCAAGAGGATAACCAAGGTTAGCTGAAAGTGAAGTAGGTTTACCTATCATTCCGCTCTTTACGATCTCATTTATAGTATTACGCATAGGCATATATCTGGTCCAGATGGCCTCAGTAAGGAGAAGTCCTCTCTCCTCTGCCATTCTAAGGACTTCCTCTGCCTGTCTTGCATTGGCAGTAAAAGCCTTTTCACAGAGAACATGCTTACCATGCTCTAAACACATCTTAATATGCTCATAATGATGAGAATGTGGTGTAGCAATATATACCAGCTCAACGTTTTCATCATTTAACATATCAAGATATGAGCCATAGGCTTTTGTAAAACCATATTTATCAGCAAATATCTGCGCTCTTTCCATATCTCTGGCGGCCACTGCATAGCAGGTTACCCCTTTCATTGGCTGAAGAGTAATAGCCATGGTAGTCGCGATCTTTCCAGCGCCAAGTATTGCAAAGTTCATACTTACGAATCCTTTCGGGTGACAGTATTCTTGTCTACTACAAGTCCCTCCATATCCTTAACAAACTGGGAGAACTTGCTATATTTATAATCTCCAACCTTGAAATCCGGGAATTTCTTTTCAAGCTTCTGCTTAAGCTCCGGTAAGCCCATAGTCTTACCCTTCGCAGCTGATACTATATCAAGAGTAACCTTTTCTATAAGCTCTTTATCTACACCGCTTTCTGCCGGATAAACCAGTATAGAATTTCCCTTCTGAACCAATCGGATAGATTTAATACTTTCAAGGAACTTTGACAGCTTAGAATATCCATAATTTCTAACGTCAAAATCCGCATGACGATTGCTAATCTTGTTACCAAGCTCGCCAACGGTTGTATCCTTATCGTTCGCTTCATTATCAGAAATAATCTTAAGTATAGTCTCTTCTACATCTCTTATGCTTATATCCGAGCTCTGGCCTTCTTCCTCTTCTGCTGCCAGAACCTCAAGATACTTAAACAAAGAACAGGAAGCTCTAAAAGCCTCAACAGTCTTCTTTTCCCCCATACCGATAACCAGCATACCTGCTTCTCTTAGTCTTGAAGCAAGTCGTGTGAAATCACTGTCACTGGATACTATACAGAAACCATCAACCTTACCTGAATATAAGATATCCATGGCATCAATAATCATGGCTGAATCTGTAGAGTTCTTACCCTGGGTATATCCATACTGCTGCATTGGAGTGATTGCATTTTTAAGCATAATATCCTTCCAGCCCATACTGGTTCTGCTGGCCCAATCACCATAAGCACGCTTATAGGTAGCTATACCATAATTACTTATTTCATCAAATATGTATTTAACGTATTTAGGCGAAATATTCTCTGAATCTATGAGAACTGCCAATCGTCTTTCTCTATTATCCATAAATCAGAAGACTCCTATTTTTTAGGAATGAGCTTTTCTTTGCCACCCATATATGGACGTAAAACTTCTGGAATATTAATGCTTCCATCAGCATTGAGATTGTTCTCAAGGAAAGCAATAAGCATACGTGGTGGTGCCACAACTGTATTATTAAGAGTATGAGCAAAGTATTTGCCATTCTCTCCGTTGATTCTGATTTTAAGTCTTCTTGCCTGAGCATCGCCAAGGTTAGAGCAGCTTCCTACCTCAAAGTATTTCTTCTGTCTTGGGCTCCATGCTTCTACGTCAAATGATTTAACCTTAAGATCTGCAAGGTCTCCTGAACAGCATTCAAGAGTACGTACAGGAATATCCATTGAACGGAAAAGATCAACAGTATTCTGCCATAATTTATCGAACCACATCATACTGTCATCTGGATGACATACTACGATCATCTCCTGCTTTTCAAACTGATGAATACGGTATACTCCTCTTTCCTCTATACCATGTGCTCCCTTTTCTTTTCTAAAGCATGGTGAATAGCTTGTAAGTGTCTTTGGAAGGTCTGCTTCAGGAATGATAGTATCAATGAACTTACCGATCATTGAATGCTCAGAAGTACCGATAAGGTAAAGGTCTTCACCTTCGATCTTATACATCATTGCATCCATTTCAGCAAAGCTCATTACACCTGTAACAACATGTGAACGGATCATGAAAGGTGGAATACAATATGTAAATCCTCTGTCAATCATGAAATCTCTTGCATATGATATAACTGCTGAATGTAATCTGGCGATATCTCCCATCAAATAATAGAAACCATTTCCAGCTACTTTACCTGCAGCATCGATATCTATACCATCAAATCTTTCCATAATATCTGTATGGTATGGTACCTCAAAATCTGGTACAACAGGCTCGCCATACTTTGTAACCTCTACGTTTTCAGAATCATCCTTTCCGATAGGCACGCTAGGATCAATGATGTTAGGAAGAGTCATCATTATCTTTGTAACCTTTTCAGAAAGCTCTGCTTCCTTTGCTTCCAGCTCGCTTAATCTTTCAGAGTTCTTAGTTACCTCTTTCTTTACCTCTTCAGCTTCTTCCTTCTTTCCCTGGGCCATAAGAGCACCAATCTGCTTTGAGATCTTATTTCTGTTGGCTCTAAGATCATCAGCTTCCTGCTTAGCTTTTCTGCTTTCCTCATCAAGAGCTATAACCTCATCAACAAGTGGGAGCTTTTCATCCTGAAATTTGTTTTTAATATTCTGTTTTACTATGTCAGGGTTTTCTCTGACAAATCTTATATCTAGCATGGCTGCCTCCTATAATAAAATAATAATATATTAATCATCATAAACAACTTTTTTAGTATATACTCTTTATCTGCATTAAGCAAGAACAGGTCTTTTCCTTATCAAACTAAAATCCTTTTATAATCTCACTCAAAAAAGCATACCCTGTTTTTGCCATTAATTTTTGCATTTTTTAATGCCGTATAGGTCTCAGAATAGGTCTCCTTAAATGTATGTCTGCCCTCTACAAGACTTACTCCTATGGATGCGCTCAACCTTACGCTCACATTACCGGTCTCTATTACTGATTCTATTTCTTTTCGCAAATTTTCCACTATGCTAATAGCTTCTTCTTTATCTGCTATCTCCGGTATAAATAATCCGTATTCATCTCCTCCCAGTCTGGCTACATAATTATTTCCCTTATGGCATTTTAAAAGAATATCTCCAAAGGATTTCAAAACACTGTCGCCGAAATCATGTCCCAGATTTTCGTTAACCTTATAGAAATCATCGAAATCCACAATGCAGAATGCACCATAGAAGCCATCATCCTCTTCATTACTTATATTGGCATTTAAGAGATTCTCGAACATTACACGATTATATAATCCAGTCATCCTGTCCGCTTCAGAAAGCTTTGTCTTATTAATAGCACTGCCAATTTTACCTATTGGTGATAGCTTCCATCCCAGAAGAACATGATTATTTTCTTCATCATCGATCAGAGACATCTCACTTCTGTGCCATTCATACTTATCGCTGTCATAATCCTTTAACATCATATCAACGTCTATGGATTCATATCCATCCTTTGCCAGCTTCATTAAGTAATCACGGTCAAGCATCTGGCGTATCTTTTCTCTTTCAGTTTGTATAACCTGTTCTGCAAAGAAACTAAATACCCTGTTAAGGTTTGCATCGTTCTCAAGACCATAATTCTTAAGGAAGTCTGTTGTATCCCTATACAGTATTTTGTTACTTGTAAGGTCTGCTTCGATATAGAATTCGGCATTTTTCATCATACGATTCCAAAAATGCTTTTCCTGCCAGCCCTTACTTTCATATTCTTTTTCAGCAGTTATATCCATCGCTACGCCAAGGATAACATCTTCATTATCAATAGCAGAATCCACTCTGATAAGAATCATACGTTTCCATCTAGGCTTTTCACTTCCCGGCTTATGTATCTGGAATTCTCCCTGTATGCTCTCCCTGCCCATAAGCATCTTATCAAACATTTCTGTAGCTCTGTCTCTGTCCTCAAAAGCTATAGCATCAGAATTGATCAAATACTCTCTTCCGTTCTCATATATGCTCTTAGTCTGCACACCATTATCTCTTGTACGGTAAAATTCTATCTTATCCGTCTTAGGGAAATATCTCCACATTCTGGAGTCTTCTCCTAAAGACATCTGCTTTGTAAGCTCCATGACCAGCTTATCCAGCTTATAATCAGCACTGGTCTGATTTTCTATTTCTACCATATCAATATAGATTCCATTTTTTGAATAGGTAAGAGTGCAATGGAGAATAATCCTGAACACAAAACCATTTTCCCAATGCAGGCTGTATTCATGCTGAACATAACCCTTCTTTTCTACTATAGCGTCTTTTATAACGCTTAACAAATGGTTAACTGTGCCGGAATCATCATTTTTAAGAAGAGCTGGTAAAGTCTTTCTGTCAAACGCTTCCTCAGTGGTCAGCTGATGTATATATAAAAATACCTCATTAACATATTCCAGTGATAACACCGAAAGATCCGCATCTTCTCTGACAATCAGTCTGGCAAAGCCTACTGTAGAGTTCTCAGTAAAAGCCTCAACACTACTAAGCATCTTGTCATATTTATTTATTCCTTTATGAGCCTTTGCGCTTTTCTCTTCCTGATTCTTTGCAAAGTAGCTGGCCAGCTGTTTTTTGAAAACCTCATAATCAACCGGCTTATCTTTTACACCAAAAGCTCCTCTTTCAAAAGCCTTCATCATGAAATCACTATCATGCTCGCTCTGTATAAATACAATAGGTATATCTGACATAAATACCCTTTTCTTGATTTTATCCAAAGTTTCAAAGGCTTTTTCTCTATCATCAACATCAGCTATAACTAGGCTGATATCCATAAAATCCTGTTTCATCAGGTCATATATATGTTCTAAAGAATCCGCATACTGTAAGGTTGCTATTCCCTTACACATTTTTGATATGCCTTCCCTTTCCTCTTCACACATAGAATATGCCACTATCGCAGGCAGAACATTATTCTCTTTTTTGCTAACCTTAACAGTGCCAACATTATCTAACTTATCCGCAAAGTCATTTTCCATCAACGGTCTGTAGAAATAATAGCCCTGTATACTATCACAGTCCATGTTCAAAAGCATTTCATACTGTTCTTCAGTTTCAACGCCTTCTGCTACGACCTGCATATTAATGGCCTTTGCCATTTGTATAACACTATATAAAATATTAGCTGCACGCTCAGAGGTATCAACACTGTCCATGAAACGCATATCAATCTTTAAAACGTCCGCACTAAGATCCTTGAGCATATTTAAAGAAGAATAGCCAGAGCCAAAATCATCCATTAATACCTTAAAGCCCTTACCCTGGAACTTCTGAATAGAGCCTATCAGTTCCTGTGGCTGATCCATATAGGCACTTTCCGTTATCTCTAACTTTAAGCAATCAGGCTCTAAATCATATTTTTCTAATAGTGATTGTATATCCTGTTCAAGAGTACCACTGTAGAAATCAATACGTGACACATTAACAGATATAGGAACATAGGAAAGTCCAGCTTTTTTTCTACTGCTCTGGAACCTGCAAACCTCTTCCCATACATACATATCCAGCTTTGATATGTATCCATTTTTCTCAAATACAGGAATAAATTCACCTGGAGATACTATTTCTCCATCAGAACGTTTCCATCTTACCAATGCCTCTGCACTTATTATGGTTTTTGTTTTAACGTCTACTATCGGCTGATAAACTACATAGAATTCTCTCTGGGCTATAGCCG
>JAZUFJ010000056.1:0-4598 GCA_045640645.1 Lachnospiraceae bacterium | reverse complement strand
CATGCGTCCACCTGAACATTTGGTATATCCCCCTGTGGGCCATCAATATAAGATATCTTTTCTATTATCCTTGGCACATAATCCGCCTCAACCGGCTTATTTGCAACCTCAACATCTAATATATCCAGTCTGCAGTGTTCTCCCGTTAAAGCCAGGTAAACATATCTTGAGGCATCATGTAATGCCACTATCACTTCATCATCACGTTCATCAGTTACAATATGAACAAGCAAATGATCTTCCTGCTTTACCAGGCTGATATCTGCCACATGCTCTATGTCCATACTATCAGACTTCTCTTTTATCAGATTAGTGGTCTGTTTTGCTGTTCTGACATAATCCGTTTCAATCTTTCCATCTAAAGATATCGCGGCATAATCTGTAAATTCCATTTCTTCTTTCAATGTACATTCTTCGTTATAATATACCGCATCTGCTGAGTCGTAAAAAAGAAGTGATGGCACGCAGCTATCCTTAAATGATTGGTACTTTAATTTAATCCTTACAAGACGATCAGTAATACGTAAGCCCGCTGATATCTCTGCTTTGTACTCCGCAAATACATAGGATATACCACCTTCTAAAACATCTTCATGAAGTTCCTTCATCCTGTATTCTTCATCTATATCAACCATGTGAATCATTATTTTGGCATATCTAGGATCAAACTGGGTCCCAATTCCTTTAAAAAGCTCCTCACGAACCTGCTGCTGCGGCAGCTGATTACGGTAGCTACGCTTAGAGGTCATGGCATCATAGGCGTCCGCTACAGCTATTATTCTGGCTATCTGTGGAATATCTTCACCTTTTAGGCCTTCAGGATATCCTTTGCCATCATATCTTTCATGATGATAATGAGCTCCTATACTAAGCATTGGGGACGCTACGATTTTTGATAAAATCTGCTCTCCCGTGCCAGGATGCTGCTTGATTATATCGAATTCCTCTTTGGTTAGCTTTCCCGTTTTATTAATAATCTCATCATCTATTCCGATCTTTCCTACATCATGCAATAATCCTGCCAAATATACATCTTCGCATTCCGCTTCAGACATACCTGAAATTTTAGCTATTCTCTTTGAATAATAAGCTACACGTTCAGAATGACCATGTGTATATTTATCCTTTGCATCTACTGCAGATACCAAAGCCTCTACTGTCTGATTAAGGAGCTCATTTGATTTCTCCTTCAATTCCTTTGCTCTGTTCAGCTCATTATAGGAGGCCTCCAGTAAAACATTATTAACATCAAATAATGCAAGGAAATAAAGCACAATCGCGGATAAAGCAATGCTTATTGAGGTTAAGGCTACTCCATAATTAAATACCTGGATAATAGCTGCGATAACCGGAAACATTGCAAATGCTATAAGAGAAATGCATACCCTTTTTCTAAAAAAGGAACGATGCTTAATAATAAAAACAAGCTGTATCGCAATAATCAATAAAGGATACAAATAGCAGATGATAAAACCATTTCCCCTGCTATAAACATTATTTTCATCAAATGTATAATACAAACCGGTAAACTGGGAAATTATCAGAGTGATTAAACCTAGGGCTACTAAAAGCCTGCCCACCTTTAATGGGGTCGTTTCCTTAACACCAATATTTTCAGATTTTGAAAGGAAAAGCATATAATTGTTAAAACCATTTTCGCTAAGAAGTATTGTGGAATATACCATAAAATTACTGATACGTACCATCCAATATCCAAAACGGCTGGTATCGCCCTCAAAAAGAAATGAATATCTGTCAAAAATCAGAAGAAGCAAGGCAAAGAAAGCAATCTGCATGAAAGAAGCTTTCTTTTCTTTATCCTCCATTCTCATAGACAGCAGAAACAGGAATATGAAGCCACATATTCCTGATAAAACCATCATCATATTCAATTGATGCGAAATAATATAATTGATCATATATTCATCTTCTCACCAACATCGTATTAACATTGATAAATTTATAAATATAATATTATCACTGTTTTCATAGGTCAAGAGACAAGTATTAACAACTATAAATAGTTTATAGCTTTAAAGGAATTTACGAATCATATCCCTTAAGGCCTGATAACCAACTGGTTTTGACAAATAATCATCGAATCCTTCGTCTATATACTGCTCTTTAATACCTTCAATTGCATTGGCAGTAAGCATAATAACCGGCGTATCTGTATTAAGGTTTGCTTCATCATTTTTAATAATATGGAATGTTTCAATACCATCCATTTCAGGCATCATATGATCAAGGAAAATCACATCATATTTAGATTCCTTGCTCATCTCTATTGCTTTTGCTCCAGAATTTGCGGTATCAATAGTAAGCTTAGTTTTGGATAAAAGTTTAGTAAACACCTTCAAATTTACAAGAACATCATCTACAACAAGTATTTTACCTGTGACATCAGACATATCTTCCATCGTATCTATTTGAGCCACTTTTTTATATTCAAATGTAACCTTGCCAACAGGTTTATCAGATACAACTTTCTGAGGCACTGAAACTGAAAACGTTGATCCTTCTCCAATTACACTACTTACAGATACTTCACCCTTCATAAGACTTGTTAACTGACTAACAAGGGCCAATCCCAATCCGGTCCCTTCAATATTTCTATTTTTCTTTTCATCCAGACGTTTGAAGCTTTCAAACAGATGATGCTGATCTTCCTCTGAGATGCCAATACCTGTATCAGAAACAGAAAATGTAATCATAATGGACTCATTATCATATGATTTAAAGCTAACTGATAATATAATTTTACCGATATGCGTATATTTAACCGCATTTGTCAACAGATTAATAATAATCTGTCTGATTCTTACCTCATCTCCAAAAAGAACAGAAGGAATTGCTTCATCACATTTCAGCTCAAACTCAAGTCCCTTTTCCTTCACTCTTCCATACATCATATTCTGACAATCCATAATAAGAGAAGCCAGATTATACTCCACCGGAACAATATCCATTCTTCCAGCTTCAATTTTTGAAAAGTCCAAAATATCATTAATTAAGGCAAGTAAAGATTTTCCTGATTTTTCTACATCAGATGCATACTCTCTAATACTTTCTTCCTTTGTGTCACGAAGAATAATGCTGTTAAGACCAAGCACCGCATTGATAGGAGTCCTAATCTCATGGGACATATTTGCAAGGAACTGGCTCTTTGCATTATTCGCAGCTTTGGCTTCTTCAACTGCGCCCTCAAGCTCAAGGTTCATACGATTAATTGTACGAATATAATCCTGATTCCTGGTATCGTCAACAAATTCGATTATATAGCCCCTGTCACCTTTTACAGTTTCATTAATAAGCTTTCTAACTGATACACTGAATATTTTTCCATCTTTTTCAAGAATTGATTGCAAAGTTTCTTCCTTAACTTTTTCATCATTCATATATGTATCATAATTACTCAGTATCTTATCAAAATATTTCTTTTCTTCATATTTGTCAGCAATATGCTGTTCAACATAGTAATTAACTATATTGGGGAATAATTCTACCGCAGCAGCATTGCTTCCAACATACCTTTTCTTTTCATCAAAAAGAATAACCGCATAATCATTGCTCGCTTCCCTATAATCATTCGCAACTCGATTAGCATCATATAAATACATTTTCTTTATTGAAGCGCCGTATATGGTAACAGCAATAACAAATGCAAATGAAAGAAGCTCAACCTTTGTCTTAAAGCCTCTCTCCAAGAGATAAATCAAAATGCACACGGTCTCACACATTGCAAATGTAAACGCTCTGGCACGGGAAATTAGAGCAGGTCTTAACAAAGCGTATATTGCTACTGACAGCGAACCTATCATGTAAAAAAATACAACAACAGTATATACGTGGTGCAACGGACCATACTCTTTAACAATGTGTGAATATCCATTTTCTGTTATAAGGCTAGCGCTCTTATAAAATAAGCCATTTTTCCCTATTGTCAATGTAGCGAAAATCGTAAATATAGAAGAAATTCCTAATGTCGCCCTGAGAACTATTGGTATTCGAATCTTACATGTTGTGGCAATTAGTATAAACGTAAAATACATAAGAAACACAGTACCAATGTACGCAACTCTTTGGCTTAAATATGCTTCTTCTATAGTTTTAGATGAAATAATCCAAACATGTCCAACGCAGGCAATCAACGTACAGACAAGAAGAAAGAAAAAATCAAAATTTGATATTCGCTTTACAAAACTTCTTTCTCTGACAATCAGAATAAAACAATATACTACTGGTAAATAATTAACAATTTGAATTAATGTCATATATCCCTCTCTCTAGAAAAATACACCCTTAACAAATATTTCGATTCCTATACCTATAAGTATTACACCACCAAGAATATTAGCCTTTCCAGCTAACTTTGTACCCACCTTCTTACCGATTTTAAGGCCGGCTATACAGATGCCAAAGGTCACCACTGCGATAATAATGGCACAGACTATAGCCATTAAAGCATTGTAATCAGATATGGTAAAGCCTACTGATAAAGCATCTATAGAAGTAGCTATTCCCTGAACCATTAAGGCTCCAAAGCCAAGGTTACTTACTGCGCTTTCCTCTTCTCCACCTTTTATACCCTCAAAAAG
>JAZUFJ010000055.1:0-2435 GCA_045640645.1 Lachnospiraceae bacterium | reverse complement strand
CTATATTTCCGGTCTTGCTTTTATGCTGATCCTAGCCCTCTTTATACGAGGACAGTTCTTTACCTCAAAAAGAGTATTATTCAGTGGATATGCAATAAACCTTGATACAGGATGGACATATACTGATGCTAAAGGCAATACTGAACAGATTACTCTGCCCCAAAGTATAGATTTCGAGGGCTCAGACTCTGTCGAAATAGCCACTCATCTTCCCCACAGCGTTCATAATACACAGTATCTGGGTATCTTAAACAGATGGGATCTTATGATATATATCGATGGAAAGCTTAGATACTCTTTTAAAAATGATCCAAATGAGCTTCCTGGCGAATATGTTAAAAGCCATTATACCCTTGTGCCTATATATCCAACCGATTCCGGAAAAGAAATAGTCTTAAAAAGGTCTTATGAGGGTTTCTCTACAGCTGATTTCAACTCTATATACTATGGAAACAGAACTGGTATATTCTATTTGATATTGAACAGATTTGGCTCACAGATGATAGCTGCCATTGTGCTCTTTATCATTTCTTTGATTGTAATGATATCCAGTTATATCCTGTTAGTAATCTATAGGCGAAGGATGCCTATTACCCTGTTGGCTTATGGCATGTGTATGACATCCCTGTGGTTTATTTTTGACAGCTTTTTATACCAGGTATTATTTGGCAACTACTATGTCGATGGTCCTATGGAATATCTGTTAATAATGTTTGCACCATATTTCTTTGCCAGATACCTTAATAACGAACAGGAAAAAAGATATGAAAAAATATATAGTATAGTCTGTGTTTTCATATTCATTAATATGAGTATTATGTCTTATCTGCATTTTTCAGGCATAAGATCCTTTGAAAAAAATATTCTTTTCACAGGAATGAACAGCTTAATCTGCATTATAGTCTTTTTTACCACGCTGTTTATCGATGCCATAAAGGGTTATATCAAACGTTACAGACTGGTGGCTATCGGTTTTTCCATGATTATTGTCTTCGGTATTATTCAGGCTATAGTACTTAATGTCAAGGTGGACAATCACGATGCTTTATATCTGATAGCCGGTATGTATGTCCTGCTCTTCTGTGCTGTAGCTCATATGATTAAACAGCTTCGTAAGATTGAAGATATATCCAGAAGACAAAAACATGAAAATGAGCTCAAATCCAACTTTTTGGCAAATATGTCCCATGAGATCAGAACACCTCTTAACGCCATTTTAGGCATGAACGAAATGATCAACCGTGAAAGTGAAGACAACGATATCAGGCAGTATTCTGAAAACATCAAAAACGCCGGTGCTACACTTTTGGATATAATCAATGATATTCTTGATTTCTCTAAAATAGAATCTGGAAAAATGGAAATAATTGAAGCTAATTATGATCTGGGAAATATGCTGGTTAACCTCTATAACATTATTAGTGTAAGGGCGCTAAGCAAGGATCTTAGATTTAGCGTAGAGCTTGATGATACCATCCCTGCAACCTATTGTGGAGATGATAACAGAATCCAGCAGGTATTGATAAATATATTAAATAATGCTGTAAAATATACAAAAGAAGGCTCCATAACCTTTAAGATAACTGCAGACAGCTCTCTTACAGCGGATAACGAAGAAGGTAATCTTACTACTCTTTGCATTTCTGTAACAGATACCGGCATTGGTATCCATGAAGAAGATATAGACAAGCTTTTCGAGACCTTCGAAAGAATAGATATTAAGAATAACCGCACTATCGAAGGAACAGGTCTTGGACTTTCTATTACTAATAACCTTGTCAAGCTTATGCACGGAACTATTCAGGTAGAAAGCACCTATACTGTAGGCTCTACCTTTACAGTAAGAATACCTCAGAAAATAATTTCTGATACTCCTATTGGTTCCTTTGAAAAATTGATAAACAAAAATAAACCAGCTGTATCTTCTACTACATATGATTATGTTGCTCCAGAAGCAAAGATACTGGTTGTAGACGATGTAAAAATAAATATACAGGTTGTAAAGGGATTACTTAAAAAGCATAAAATCAATGTTTCGGAAGCTCTATCCGGAAAAGAATGTCTGGAAATATGTAAGAATGAAAAATTTGATTTAATCCTGCTTGACCATATGATGCCTGAAATGGATGGTATCGAAACCATGAAAATCCTTAAGCGTGATTATCCTGATATATGTCCTATAGTAGTCTTAACAGCTAATGCAATATCCGGTATGAAGGAAATGTATCTAAACGAAGGCTTTGACGACTATTTATCAAAGCCAACAAAGCCTGCTGAATTAAATGAAATTATTTTGAAATATGTATCGGTATAGACTTAATAGTCATTATGCTATTCTTACATACAAAGAAATATGAGCTTTACAAATTTCTTACTATCCCGAATATAATCAGCATAGCTGTATATATGTAAAGAATAATATTATCCTTTTTTGT
>JAZUFJ010000054.1:0-2076 GCA_045640645.1 Lachnospiraceae bacterium | reverse complement strand
TGCAATCGTCTGCGATGGTTTTCGGCCAGACGAACAATCTTCCAAACCTTGCAATCATCTATAATGGTTTTCGGCCAGACGAACAATCTCTATAGCTAAACAAGGTGACAAATATATATTCGCAATATGCGACGCTACCGTCCCTCTAATATTCAGAAAAGGATCACTATGAACAAAAAAGCAATCATCTACCTCATACTTTCTATAATATGGATGTCCATCATCTTCTCTTTCTCCAGCCAGGACAGCGACGAATCCACCTATCAAAGTAATGGCGTCGGCTATTTCCTCGCCAAAACCTTTGTTCCGGACTTTGATACACTCTCTCAAGCAGAGCAAACCGCTTATGTAGAAAGCATAGATTACCCAATAAGAAAATGTGCCCACGCAACAGAATATTCCATACTTGGATTCTTAATCTTCGGTTGCATGAGCAATTTCTTCAAAAAATCTATTAAAATTGTTTATCTTTCTGTTGCCATATCTGCCTTATATGCCACAAGTGATGAGATTCATCAGCTCTTTGTACCCGGCAGAAGCTGCCAGATAACTGACGTACTGATCGATACCGCTGGAGCCTTAGTAGGAATACTGTTCCACATTATTGTCTCTTATTTGATAGCCAGATATATTTCACGTTCGTCACGAGATAACGCTTAAACAAACGCTTAGGATCCTGCATAAGCCTATACAACCATTCTAAGCTCATCCTCTGCATCCATTTAGGCGCTCTCTTTATATTACCGCTCTCATAATCAAAAGCTGCTCCAACACCTATCATAATGGCATTGATTTTATTTCCATGAGCCGCCATCCATATGTCCTGCTTTGGAGCTCCAAGACCTACCCAGACAAAATCTGGTTTTGCTTTATTTATAAGCTCTATATAGTCCATATCCTCTTCCGGTGTAAGCTCTCTAAAAGGAGGGGAAATCATTCCCACAATTTCCGCATCTTTATATTTTTCAGATAATACTACCTTTAATTTATCAAGAGTTTCCTGTGTGGAGCCATAGAAGAAATGTCTGAAGTTTCTGCTACTGTTCTCGTCTACCTTGACAGCGTTCTTACTACGCAAAAGCATTTCCTTCATAAGATCCGGACCAGTTACACGCTTTGCATTTTCCTGTCCGGTTTTTCTGGAATATGAAGATAAAGGACTTCCATCTGGAAGGGCCAGCACTGCTCCATTTTGAACTTTAAGGTAATCCTTATTTTCGTGAGCCATTACTGTTGTATGTACATTGGATACACATATGTATTTTCCACGCCAGTTATCAAGATTATACTTGATATCATCTATGGTCTTTTCCATATTGGTAACAGCAATGTTTACTCCCAGAATATTACTGGTGTTCATAATACCGACAGGAACAATATTAAGACCGCCTGCTGTACATGTCATCTTTCTCTCTATCATATAATCTGTGAAGGAAGGAATAAGAAAGCTCTTTATTCCATACATTCCACATATAGTCAAAACATGCTTGATCTCGTCCTTGTTGGTATCTTCAGTAATATATACCTCATCAATTTTATTATTTAACGCAATATTCTGAAGCTCTCCTATCTTACCAAGGTATCCTGATATTGCAGGATTTTCCTCTTCAGCCAGATATCCTAGTACATTATATCTTCCACTTTCTGCTTTATCAGAGTCCTTTAAAAAACGCTTTGTAAGATCAGAGCCACCTACCATAAGAATATTATAGGCGTTCAAGTAGGCTCCGAAAACCTTTGTAGCTATTCTTTCAAATAGTATTCTTTTGATAAGTATAAAAAACGCTGAGAAGAAAATAAAAATAAATAATAATACACGTGAGAACTGGGTACCCTGTACTAAGAACAATATAGCGGCTCCAACCAGACCTCCTATAGCCTGCACAAACAAAATACGCTTGCTCTCTATAGCTACGCTATACATTCTTATAGTTCCATAGTCACCGATAATACTATATATCATTACCATTAATAGCGCACATGTCAAAGCAAATGGTAAGAACATAGTTATATCTGACATAGCAAACTGACTGATTATAGAGCCAGCTATAAGCCCTCGCACTACACCGCTAAGAT
>JAZUFJ010000053.1:0-3316 GCA_045640645.1 Lachnospiraceae bacterium | reverse complement strand
AGGAGCTTCATCTTTAATGATCTCTGCTGAAAGAGTTTCTTCGTATGTTCCAGAAGCTGCTGTAACTACTGTTACAGGAACACCTGTCTGTGCTGTGTAAGATGCTGCAATTGTCTGCCAAGCTTCATCTGCTTCTGGCTTGAAGTTTAAGTAGTAAACCTGTCCTTCTGCGTCAGATACTTCTGCTACCTCTGCCACTTCTTCTGTTTCCTCTGCTGCTTCTTCTGTAGCTGTTTCTGCTGCAGGAGCTGCTTCTGCTGCTGGAGCTGCTGCGCCACATCCAGCTAAAAGTGATGCAACCATTGTTGCTGCAAGTAATGTACTGATTACTTTCTTTTTCATAGTCTTTTTCCTCTCTTTAAATAGTTTGTAAAGGTACACCCGAAAACATAACCCCTTCAAGCCATTTAACTGGTTTCCAGTAACGTTCTCGGTATCGTTTTCGGTAACGATATCGGTAACGTTGTCGGTAACGTTTCCGGAACTGAGATAAATATAACACCTTATCCTATTCTTGACAAGGTGTTATTTCATTTTTGGCATTTGTATATAAGTTTAACTTTTTATTTTTGTATATAGTGTCTAAACACCTTTTTATGATATAACGGATTGCTCCATGCTTCGCATTCTCGCAATCCTAAACAATATGCGCGTATCGTGGCAAGAAATAATGATACGGTTTTTTTCGCTCTTCGAGCTTCCAAAAAACCTACAAAACATTCGAAATTCGCACATTTTTCCGGGAAAAATGGCTTCTTTCTCATGTTTTGGCGGGTCATAAAGGCACATACCGTCTCTTACGTGCAAGCACGACAATCCTGCATGGCCTTTTGACCCTGGTATCATATCATTATGTCTTTATAATAAAGCCGTACCATCTCATATGGGAGGACGACCTGACGTCCCTCTTCTCCAGCAAATAACCGCTTTAGCTCCAATATGGCATTAGATGCTATATTATAAAAATCCTGTCTTACGGTATTCATCTGTTTTCCAACATATCCCATAAGTCTTAATCCATCTATACCACATACAGGCCTGAATATATCCATCTCAATAAGAGCGTTCATTGCTCCTATAGCCATAATATCTGATGCGCATACTACAACATCCTTATTCTTTGCATATTTAAAGGTCAGGTTCCTAGCCTCAAGCTCAGAATTGTTTCCATTACGAACCATCACGGATAGTCCCAGGTCTTCCTTGAGCTTCATAATGCCTTCTATACGCTCATCAGTAGTATACATATCTCTATTACCAGCAATATATAAAACACGATTACATGTATTTTCTAATATTGTCTTTTTGGCTACATCATATTGCGCCTGAACATTATCTATAGCAACACTGGATGTGCTTTTGTTTGTAATGGGCACATCAACTACGACACATTTAAAGACCTCAGCTTCAATAAGCTGCTTTAGGTATTTATCATTTTTTGTCATACCAATAATGATAATTCCAGAAATTCCCTGAGACTGAAGATATCTTGTAACTTCTTCAGGAGTCATATGCTGTATTGTTGAAAGAAATATTGTAATTATTTCCAGATTTTGTTCAAGTGCCATATCCAAAGCACCATGAAGATATTGCATGGATATTTCGTCTATAGCCGTCGTCTGGTTATTGATACTGATAAGTATAGCTGCACGTCCAGCTTGTTTACTGGACAGTGCAGCTGCAATTGTATTTGGTACATAATTCAGTTCATGAATAGCCTTACGAACCTTCTGCTTTGTATTTTCGGAAACATATGGATAATTATTTAGTACCTTAGATACTGTGGAAATAGCTACCCCCGCCTGTGTAGCAACTTCTTTTATCGATACCATTCCCGCGTTCCTTCCTAATTATTTTGTAAGCTGCCAAATATCATTGTTATATTCAGCTATTGTACGATCTGATGAGAAGAAACCAGCCTTAGCGATATTTACCAGCATTTTCTTTTTCCATGCTGCTCTATCTTCGTAATCAGCCAAAGCCTTATCCTTAACCTCAATATATTCCTCAAGGTCTAACAAAGTCATAAACCAGTCCTTATTAAGGAGCTCTTTATAAAGACGTTCAAGATTCTCCTTATGGCCTGCTGCCAACGCCTGCTTAGATGTAATAAAATCTACAGCCTCCTTTATTACAGTGCTGTTTTTATAGTAATCCTTTGATACATAATCTGCCTTTGCATAATGCTCGATAACTGTATCTGAGTCCTTGCCAAAGGTATAGATATTTTCATCACCTACAAGCTCATGAATCTCTACATTAGCTCCATCATCAGTACCAAGAGTAACCGCTCCATTAAGCATAAACTTCATATTTCCAGTACCACTTGCCTCTTTTGATGCAAGAGATATCTGCTCTGATATATCGCATGCCGGAATAAGACGCTCAGCGTAAGATACATTATAGTTCTCTACAAACAGAACCTTCATATAAGGGCTTACATCTGGGTCATTGTTAACTATATCCTGCATAACAAGAAGAAGATGTATTACGTCCTGTGCTATTACGTAAGCAGGAGCTGCCTTTGCTCCAAATATAAAAGTAATAGGTCTTCCAGGCTTTTTGCCCTTCTTTATCTCAAGATATTTATGAATAATATAGAGAGCATTCATCTGCTGTCTCTTATATTCATGCATACGCTTAATCTGAATATCAAAAATAGCGTTTGCATCAAGAGCTACTCCTTCATTCTTAGCTATATATGCTACCAATTCCTGCTTTTTATGACGTTTGATCTCTGATATTCTGTTTAGTACAGCATCATCATCTACATATTTCATAAGCTCTTCCAGCTTCGATGCATCCATTTTCCAGTCTTCGCCTATTAGGGATGTTATATATGTAGAAAGTTCTCTGTTACAGCTCATTAACCAGCGGCGGAAAGTGATTCCATTTGTTTTATTATTAAATTTCTCCGGATAGATATCATAAAAATGCTTAAGCTCACTGTTTTTAAGAATCTCTGTATGAAGCGCAGCCACACCATTGATAGAAAAACCATAATGAATATCAATATGGGCCATATGAACACGGTTATCCTTATCGATAATCTGAACCTTTTCGTCATCATATTTTGCACGTGTTCTCTTATCAAGCTCTTTGATGATAGGAACAAGCTGTGGAACTACCTTTTCAAGATATTTAAGAGGCCACTTTTCAAGAGCTTCAGCAAGAATAGTGTGATTGGTATAAGCACAGGTCTTTGAAACGATATCAATAGCCTCATCCATTGGTATAGCCTTGTCCTCTGTAAGTATACGTATAAGCTCTGGTATTACCATTGTAGGATGTCTATCGTTAATCTGTATTACAGCAT
>JAZUFJ010000052.1:0-8615 GCA_045640645.1 Lachnospiraceae bacterium | reverse complement strand
GATGGCAGAGAAATGGTGGTATGGCTGAATACATTCTTTGTGATGAGAAGGATCTTGTTGAACTTCCAGATGAACTTACATACAAAGATGGTGCTCAGGTAGCTTGTGGATTTGGTACAGTTTATGAAGCAATCGAAAAGGTTGGCGTAAGCGGAAATGATGCTGTTCTTGTAACAGGTCTTGGCCCTGTAGGTCTTGCTACATTAATGCTTTGTAAGGCTCTTGGCGCTAACAAGCTTATCGGTGTTGAAATGAACGATTACCGTATTGAACTTGCTAAGAAGCTTGGTCTTGTTGACCATGTATTCAAACCAAGCGAGAATACAGTTCAGGAAATTCTTGCTGTAACAGGTGGCAAGGGTGTTGAAAAGGCATTTGATGCTTCAGCTTCAGATCCTGGACGTCAGACAGCTATCAGAGCTACACGTCCTTATGGAAAGATCGCTTTCGTTGGCGAAGGAAATACATGTACATTCAATCCAAGCCCAGACATTATTCATGGACAGAAGACAATCTATGGATCATGGGTAACATCACTTTGGAGAATGGAAGAACTTGTTGAAAGATTAGTTCGTTGGGGAATCCATCCAGAAGATCTTATTACACACGAATTTGCTATTGATCAGGCAGATGAAGCTTATGCTCTTATGGCAGGCGGACAGTGCGGTAAGGTAGCAGTAGTATTTGATGATGCTAAATAAGATTGTTTTCCGAGGAGAAAAAATATGAGTGAAGTTATAGATATCAGTAAAGTACCTTATTTCACCCTTAATACTGGCGCTAAGATGCCAGCTTTAGGTCTTGGAACATTTGGTTCTGATAAGTATTCACCAGAGCAGATCTCTGAAGCTGTATATGGAGCAGTTAAATCAGGATATCGTCTTCTTGACTGTGCAGCTGTATACCAGAATGAGGATCAGATTGGTGATGTTCTTACTAAATTATTTAACGATGGTGTAGTAAAAAGAGAAGATCTCTTTATTACATCAAAGGTTTGGAATGATAAACATGGTGATGGCGAAGTTATAGAGTCTTGTAAGAAATCACTTGCAGATCTTAAGCTTGAATATGTTGACCTTTATTTTGTACATTGGCCATTCCCTAACTATCATGCACCAGGATGTGATGGCGATTCCAGAAATCCTGATTCTAAGCCATTTAACGTAGACGAATTTATGAGCACATGGAGACAGTGTGAACAGCTTGTTGAAATGGGTCTGGCTAAACAGATAGGTATGTCAAATATGACTATTCCTAAGCTTGAGAAAGTCCTTCCACTTTGTAAGATTCAGCCAGCAGCATTAGAGATGGAGCTTCATCCTTCATTCCAGCAGCAGGAATTGTTTGATTATGCTGTAGCTCATGATATAGTGCCTATCGGTTTCTGCCCTATCGGCTCTCCTTCAAGACCTGAAAGAGACAGAACAGCAGAAGACGTAGCTGATACAGAGCTTCCAGAGGTAGTAGAGGTTGCAAAGGCACATAATGTACATCCAGCTGTAATATGTCTTAAATGGGCAGTTCAGCGTGGACAGGTTACTATTCCATTCTCTGTAAAAGAGCCTCAGTACATTTCTAACCTTAAATGTACTACAGAAGATCCTCTTACAGATGCAGAGATGGAGCTTCTTAAGAAAGCCGAGAGAGACTGCCGTCTTGTAAAAGGACAGGTATTCTTATGGCCAGGAGCTACTGACTGGAGAGATCTTTGGGATCTTGATGGAGTAATAGTATCATAGTTATAATTATCCGAATTTAGATAGCTCGATTGCAAACAGATATCTGTATAATGAGGTTGATTATGTATTAAACCGGCTTTGGGATTATCCCAAAGCCGGTTTTTAACTATATAATATAGTGTTTTTGTTGAGTTTGTGATACTATATATAGTAAATAAAACAGAGAAAAAAGATGATAGAACATGTTGCGATAAAAAAGTGTTAGAGTTTGTTGCGATAGAGAAAAAGGTAATAAAGCTTGCTGTGACAGGATAGAACGGATAGGCTTATCGTAAGAGAGTAAAATATATGATAAGGATTACAGTTAGAGTGAATAGATAATATGGCTTGGTGTGAGGGGAAAAATGAACTTTAAAGATAAGAAAACAAAAGTAATTTGCTTTGCAAATAATAAGGGCGGTAGTGGAAAATCAACTTCCTGTTCAAATGTTGGAGCTGGTCTAGCTCTTATGGGACATAAGGTTTTGTTAATAGATGGTGATATGCAGCTTAACCTGTCATTGTCCTTTTTTGAGGAAGAGAAGGTCTTAGAGTATGCAAAAAGTGAGAAAAATCTTTATAATGCCGTCAGAGAACAGAAGGATCTTAAAGATTATATAGTAAAAACCGATATGGATAATCTTGATCTTGTTCCATCTTCGACACTTATGAGCTCTATAGAATATGAGCTTTTTACTAAATGGCAGAGAGAACTGATCTTGAAGAAATGTCTAAAGACAATTAAGGAAGAAGGCTTCTATGATTATATTCTTATAGATGCGCCTCCTACCCTAGGAGGTTGGGTAATGAATATCCTATGTGCTTCGGATGGAATAGTGGTTCCGGTAGAGGCTAGTCCATGGGGACTTTTTGGTCTGGCAAATATGCTGGACTTTGTAAATATGACCAGTGAGCTTAATCCAGAGCTGCAGCTTCTTGGAGTACTGGTTACAAAGGTAGATGAAAGAAAGAATTATTACAGGCAAACTATGGAGGCATTTACAGAGCTTCCGGATATAAAGGTTTTTGATACAGTCATTCATGTGGACAGTTCAGTCGAGTGGGCACAGGACAATTCAAAGCCTGTTGTAGTATATAAGAAAAATGCAAAGAGCGCAAAAGAGTATGCCAGACTTGTAGAAGAGATAGAGAATTGCCAATAGAAATAAAAAAGCGTGAAAGCGCAAAAGAATATACAGAAATTGTAAAGGAGATAGAAAAATGCCAGTAGGAAAAGGAAGTTTAAACAGAGCTGCTAAATCAATAGAAACAAAGACTGATGTAAAGGATATTGCAAAAGAAGAATCTTCTAAAGCTGCAACTGATTCTAAAATTGAAGTTGCAGAAAAAAAGGCAGCAACAGTAAAGAAACCAGCAGCAAAGAAATCAACTGAGAAAAAGACAGTTGCAAAGAAGACAGTAGCGAAAAAACCTGTTACAAAAGTGAAAGATACAAAGAAAGAAGCGGTAGAGAAGGTTGTAGCAGCAGAAGGTGTTATATCTGCTCCAAGCTCTCAGGTTATGAGCGGAATAGGCATGAAGTGTGACCTTCCTATATATTTGTTATAATGAGTAAATTTGCAAACATAATCGTTGATATTTCCCATGAAAATTTAGATAAGACTTTTCAATATAAGATACCGCCAAGACTTGACGGTATTCTTTGCGTTGGAGACTTAGTAAGCGTTCCTTTTGGAAAGGGAAACAGATCCATCAATGGCTACGTTTTAGAGCTGACAGATATAGCGGAATATGATCCGGGGAAGCAGAAAGAAATAATAAGTATTATTACAGACGCATCCTTAGTAGAGAATAAGATGATAAGACTGGCAGCATGGATGAAGGAAAACTATGGTTCAACCATGATCAATGCTTTGAAAACTGTGCTTCCTATAAAGAAAAAGATTAAAAAAAAGGAAGAGAGAACGGTATATTTAAAGCTTGAAAAGGATATGGCCAGGGCTCAGCTTGACGAATACCTGCGTAAGAACAGAACGGCAAGATACAGACTTTTAAAGGAACTTATAACGGACGAACGCATAGATTACAGACTGGTTACAGGAAAGCTGAACGTTTCAGCGGCTACCATCAGGCTTATGGAAGAAGCGGGAATAATAGGGGTAGAGAATAAACGAATCTACCGTAATACGGTATCTGGAAATAGTGACAATAACAAACCTGTTCTTAATCAGTTCCAGAAGCCTGTTGTGGATGAAATAATAAAAGATTTGTCAAATGGAATCAGGAATACTTATCTTATAAAAGGTATTACCGGAAGCGGTAAAACTGAAATTTATATGGAGATAATTGAACATGTGGTAGGTATGGGCAGACAGGTGATTGTACTTATTCCTGAGATATCCTTAACCTATCAAACAGTGATGCGCTTTTACAGAAGATTTGGTGAAAGGGTATCTACCCTGCATTCCAGATTATCTGATGGTGAAAAATATGATCAGTTTGAAAGAGCTAAAAATGGAGAAATAGATATAATTATTGGTCCGAGATCTGCTCTATTTACCCCATTCAATAATTTGGGACTGATAGTAATAGACGAGGAGCATGAGAGCTCTTATAAAAGCGATACTATGCCAAAGTATCAGGCAAAGGAAGTTGCAGAGAAGCTTTGCGAATACCATAATGCTTCTTTGATTCTGGGATCTGCGACCCCTTCGCTAGAGTCCTATTATTTAACAAAAACAGGAAAATATAAATTATATACTATAGATAAAAGAGCCAAGGAGGCAAGGCTTCCGGAGGTTGAGGTCATTGATCTGAGAGAAGAACTTAAAGCAGGCAATAAATCTTATTTTTCAAGACGTCTATATGAGCTTATTAATGACAGATTGAATAAGGATGAGCAGATTATGCTTTTTCTGAACAGGAGGGGATATTCCGGTTTTGTATCCTGCAGAGCCTGTGGTGAAGCTATAAAGTGTCCTCATTGCGATGTATCTATGTCAAAGCATGGACAGAACAGCTTAGTATGTCATTATTGTGGACATACAGAAGAATTTATAAAAAAATGTCCTAAATGTGGCTCGACTATGATAGGAGAAATGAGGGCTGGAACTGAAAAAATAGAGGAAATGGTAAGAAAAACCTTTCCTCAGGCCAATGTTCTCAGGATGGACGCAGATACTACTAAACAGAAGGAATCATATGAACAGATTCTCAGCTCCTTTGCAAACAGGGAAGCAGATATTCTGATAGGTACCCAGATGATTGTTAAGGGACATGATTTCCCTTATGTTACGCTTGTAGGTATTCTGGCAGCTGATATGTCTCTTAATGCAGGAGATTACAGGGCCAGTGAGAGAACCTTCCAGCTTCTTACCCAGGCCAGTGGAAGAGCGGGACGAGGGGAGCTTCCTGGAAATGTGATTGTACAGACCTATAATCCGGAGCATTATAGTATAATATCAGCTTCAAGGCAGAATTATGATGAATTCTATGAGGAAGAGATTAGCTATCGTACACTCCTTGATTATCCGCCTGTAAAACATATGATGGTAATCCTGATAGAGAGCGATAAGGAGGCCACCGCTACAACATATAGTGATAATTTGGCAGAATATATAAAAAATGGTATAATAGAGAGAAATGCCCGTGTGATCGGTCCTACAGATGCCTCTGTGAAAAAAATATCGGATATATACAGGAGGGTATTATACATTAAGAGCCCGGAAAAGGAATATTTGATAGAATTGAAAAACAAGGCAGAGGAATATGAGGCAGGGCATAAATCAAAGGATGTCAGGATTAGCTTTGATTTTGATCCACAGAATGGTTATTGATAGATAAAAGCATTGAAAATAAAAGGGAGAGGAAAGAAATGGCACTAAGAACAATCAGGGAAATGGGAGATCCAGTTCTTGAAAAACAGTGTAAGGAAGTAAAGGAGATGACGGAGCGTACCAGAATCCTTATAGAGGACATGCTGGACACTATGTATGAGGCTGATGGTGTTGGCCTTGCAGCTCCACAGGTAGGAATCCTTAAACGAATAGTTGTTATAGATATAGGTGAAGGTCCTGTTATCATGATCAATCCAAAGATTGTGGAGACTAGTGGAGAACAGACCGGTTCAGAGGGATGTTTATCTGTACCTGGAAAGACAGGCATGGTAACCAGACCAAATTATGCAAAAGCTGTAGCTCTTAACGAAAATATGGAGCCTATTGAGGTGGAGGGAACAGAGCTGATGGCAAGAGCTATCTGCCATGAAATAGACCATCTTGATGGCAAGCTTTATGTGGAGCTGGTTGAGGGAGATCTTCTTGATGTGCAACCACTTGAGGATGACGACGAAGAATAAGCTGAGGAAAAATAAATGAGTATGAGAATAGTCTTTATGGGTACGCCTGATATAGCTGCAAATGTACTCGAGGCAATCACAAAAACTGAACATGAAGTGGTACTGGTAGTAACAAATGAGGATAAACCGAAGGGGAGGGGCAAGGAACTTGCAGAGTCTGACGTAAAGAAATGTGCCAAGGCTCATGGCCTTAAGATATTCCAGCCTGCAAAGCTTAAGTGCCCGGAATCTGTAGAGGTACTTAAACAGACAAATGCAGATCTGTTTGTGGTAGTAGCATATGGAAAGATTCTGTCAAGGGAGATCCTTGATATACCAAGACTGGGATGCGTAAATGTCCATGCTTCACTGCTACCAAAATACAGAGGTGCAGCTCCTATACAATGGGCCGTTATCGATGGTGAAAAAGAAACCGGTATCACCATTATGCAGATGGATGAAGGACTTGATACGGGAGATATTCTTTTCCAGAGAACCGTTAAAATAGATGAAAAGGAGACCGGAGGGTCATTATTTGATAAGCTTGCAGAGTGCGGAGCTTCATTAATGGTAGATTCTCTTGATAAAATCGAAAGAGGAGAGATTAATCCGATTAAGCAGGAGCATGAGCTGTCAAATTATGCAAGGATGCTTACAAAGACATTAGGGTTTATTGATTTCTCCAGGAGCGCTGTTGAGATAGAGAGATTAATACGTGGTCTTAACCCATGGCCAAGCACATATACAATGTTAAATGGTAAGACTCTAAAAATATGGTCTGCGGATGTTACAGCAGAAGAAAGTAACGGACCTGTGGGAACCGTTAGTAAAGTGGGCTCAGATTCTTTCTGTGTTAATACCGGGAACAAGATGCTTGAGATAAAAGAAGTACAGCTTGAGGGAAAGAAACGTATGAATGTTCATGATTTCTTATTAGGCTGTAAAATCACAGAGGGTATTTTACTTGGAGAATAAAGCTGTTTAAGGAAATGATGATATAAAGCTGGCTTTTACAAAAAGTGGAAACTCGAAAAATAAATTAAAGACGAAAAGTAAATGCAAAAATATAAAAACGAAGATAGATACGTAAAAAGAAATATTAAAATGTGAGGATAAAAAATGTTAGGAATAATTCTTGCTACTGACATGCCATTTATTGTCAGATATTATGGAACATATATTTTAGTAGCCATTGGAGCTGCCATCACTCTTTATGCATCAAATAAAGTAAAAAGTACTTATGCAAAATATGCATCAGTAGCTGCTACCTGTGGTCTTACAGGCGCTCAGGTTGCGGAGAAAATACTTAGGAGCAAGGGAATAAATGATGTAAATGTAGGCCAGGTAAGAGGCAATCTTACAGATCATTTTAATCCGGGAAAGAAAGTGGTTAACCTTTCTGAAAGCGTATATGCAAACCGTTCAATAGCTGCTATAGGTGTAGCTGCCCATGAATGCGGTCATGCAGTACAGCACAAAGAAGGATACTTCCCTATAAAGTTTAGAACAATGTTTGTACCTATAGCTAATCTTGGCACAAGGCTGGGCATGCCTATTCTTATTATTGGTTTTGCTTTGTCTTCAGTGAACGTTTTGATACCAATTGGAATAATATTATTTTCCTTTGGTGTTATATTCCACCTGATTACACTTCCTGTTGAAATAGATGCTTCTAAAAGAGCCCTTGTGATACTTGAACAGGAGGGAATACTTCATTCAAATGAAATTGGCGTTGCTAAAGAGGTACTTAGCGCGGCAGCGATGACTTATGTTGCGGCAGCAGCCAGCTCATTATTACAGCTTATCAGAATCATTTTAGTCTATGGCGGAGGACGTAAACGTGACAAACGATAGGCTGATAGCCCTTGAAACGTTGCTATTAATTGAGAAAGAGGACGCTTTTTATAATCAGATACTTAAGGATGTGCTTGACAGGTATTCGTATCTGGAAAAACAGGAGAGAAGCTTTATAAAGCGTCTTGTTGAAGGAATAGTAGAAAGGCAGATAGAGCTTGATTATATTATCAATCAATATAGCAAGACTAAAACCACTAAGATGAAACCTGTTATAAGGAATATCTTACGCATGGGAGCATATCAGCTTTTGTACATGGATTCCGTTCCAGATTCGGCAGCTTGTAATGAGGCTGTGAAGCTGGCAAAAAAGAAGGGCTTTACTACTCTTTCCGGCTTTGTAAATGGTGTTCTTCGCTCTATAGCAAAGAATAGAAATGAGATAAAATATCCGGATAAAGTTAAAGATACGTCTATGTATTTTTCGGTAAAATATTCTATTCCATTGTGGATGGTAGGGCATTTTACTGATAATTATGGGATAGAAAATTCAGAGAAGATTTTTGAATCATTTTTACGTGAAAAGAATATTACCATACGTACTAATCTTTCAAAAATATCGGCTGAAGAGCTTAAAAAGGTCTTAATATCAGAGGGTATGCAGGTAGAGACCTCAACTTATTTAGACTATGCTTTTATATTAAAAAATGTTGACAGATTATCTGAGTATAGGTCTTTTAAAGAAGGGTTATATCAGGTAATGGATATTAGTTCAATGATGGTCTGCCATACTGCAAATATAAAGG
>JAZUFJ010000051.1:0-3159 GCA_045640645.1 Lachnospiraceae bacterium | reverse complement strand
CGTTGTGTATAAGACTCTGAAATGCGACAATGATGAATGTGATTATAGAATAACTGAGCTTTGATGGAGGGAATAGATGAATAACCGTATGGTAGCAGGAATACTTGCACATGTTGATGCGGGTAAAACTACGTTATCAGAGGCGCTGCTTTATGAAAGCGGTGTGACAAGTAAATTAGGAAGAGTAGATTCAAAGGATGCATTTCTTGATAATGATGCTGTTGAAAGAGAGAGGGGCATTACCATCTATTCAAAAAATGCCAGAATACCTGTGTCAGAAGACGGAGACCAGCTAATTTTGCTGGATACTCCGGGACATGTAGACTTTTCAGCTGAAATGGAAAGGACCCTTAGTGTTCTTGATTTCGCGATTCTTCTTATTAGCGCGCCCAGCGGAATACAGGCTCATACAAAAACCCTGTGGCGTTTACTTAAAGAGTATCATGTTCCAACTTTGGTCTTTGTAAATAAGATGGACATGCCTGATTGCAATAAAGAAAAGATATTATGTGAACTAAAGAATAAGCTTTCAGGTGAAATATATGACTTTGATAAGGATAAAGATGAGCTTTATGATGACCTGGCTTGCGGAAGCGAGGACATGCTTAATGAATATCTGGAAAACGCTGAAATTAGCACATCTTCCATATATAAAGCTATCATGGAAAGACATATTTTCCCTTGTTTTTTTGGCTCTGCCTTAAGGAATACAGGTGTAGCAGAATTTCTTGAAAAAATGAAATTTTATGTCACCTATGAAAATGCGATTGCTATGAAAAACAGCCCTAACAACCTTAAGACAGGACAGTCTGAGGATGATTTTGCAGCACTGGTATATAAGATTTCCAGAGATGATAAAGGAAACAGGCTTACTTTTATTAAGGTTTTAAACGGATCCCTCAAGGTGAAATCTATTCTTGATGATGAAAAGATAAATGAGATAAGAGTATATAATGGTGTAAAATTTGAATCTGTAAAGGAAGTATCAAAGGGTGAAATATGCGCCATAGTAGGCATTACTAAAACACAGATAGGTATGCCATTAGGTAAGGCTAAGGGATCATTGCCACCTCTTTTGGAACCGGTAATGAGCTATGTAATAAAAACTGTAGAAAATATAGATATAAACAGGCTGCTGACAATGGCTAAGGAGATAGAGGAAGAGGACCCTACCCTTCATGTTATCTATGAGGAACAGACAAGGGAAATATCCGTAATGCTTATGGGTGATGTCCAGACAGAGGTTTTAAAGCGCCGTTTCTGGGACAGATTTTCTGTTGAGATTGTCTTTTCAGAGGGAAGGGTATGCTATAAAGAAACGATTACAATGTCTGTGGAAGGAGTTGGACATTTCGAACCACTTCGCCATTATGCAGAGGCTCATATAAAGATGGAACCTCTTGAACGAGGCAGCGGTATTGAAGTTGCCTGTGATGTCAGCGAGGATATTTTGGCTAAAAACTGGCAGAGACTGATAACTACACATATTCTGGAAAAGCAGCATAGAGGAGTCTTAGTACGGGGAGCCCTTACAGATGTTAAGTTTACTGTGGTGACAGGAAGAGCCCATATAAAGCATACGGAGGGCGGTGATTTCCGTCAGGCTACTTACAGGGCTATTCGCCAGGGACTTATGGAGCTAAGAGCCATAGGCGGATGTATGCTTTTGGAACCATATTATGATTTCACATTAGAGGTTCCGGAGGAATATGTTGGAAAGGCTATGACAGATATCTCCAATATGAACGGAACCTCTGAAATAGCTGAAACTGATGTAGCAGAGCATGTGAGCGTCCTTTGCGGCAGGGCACCGGTGTCTACTATGAACGGATACGCAAAGGAAGTAGCTGCCTATACAAAGGGACTTGGAAAAGTAAGCTTTAGAATGGGCGGCTATGGGGAATGTCATAATGAAGAAGAGGTTTTACTGAATAGCAGATATGATCCTGAAGCAGATTTGGCCAATCCTACAGGCTCGGTTTTCTGCTCTCATGGTGCAGGTGTCGTAATACCATGGGATCAGGTTTCTGAATATATGCATCTTCCATATACCTTTGATGAGAAGGCTATGGGAGCCATGTATGACGAATCTGATGAGGAAATGATTAGACGTGCTCAGAACAGGATGGAAATATTAAAGAGAGAAAACAGCTCTGATAAATCAGGTGGAAATTCCGATGGTTTTATAGGAACAGAAGAAATAGATAAAATAATTATGTCAACTTCTTTTTCTAATGCAAAAGGAAGAACAGGAGCCTATAAGGGAGTATCGGCAGAGAGACGTGAGCATATAAAAACAGCTTATGAGATGAAAAAAGCTGAGAAAAGAACTGCTGAAGAGAAGGAGACAGTTTATAAGGGAACGAAACTTAAGGATAAATATATTCTTATTGATGGATATAATGTTATACATGCCTGGAAGGAGCTAAGTGAGCTGGCGGCAACATCTATTGATGGAGCTGTGGGAAAGCTTATAGACCTGATGAGCAATTACCAGGCTGTATGCGGTGAAAACGTAATGGTTGTATATGATGCCTATAAGGTTAAGGGGCATCAGCTGGAGATAAAGAAGTATGGAAATATTACTGTTGTGTTTACAAAAGAAGCACAGACAGCAGATGCTTATATAGAGAGATATGCTCATGAAAACAGTAAAAAGTATAATATTACTGTTGTGACATCGGATGGAATCGAGCAAGTTATCGTTGCCGGAAAAGGATGCAATATAGTATCGTCAAGAGAATTTGAAGCTCAGGTTGCCAGAGCTTGCGGAGAATTCAACGAAATGCATGGGGTGCAGTAGATGATTGTAATACATTGAATTTTGTTATAATGAAGATATCAAGAAAATGAATACAAATTAAATGTACTAAAAAGAGGAAAACCATGAAATTATGTATAAGAAGAAATATCCACGAAACCAGCTCAAGCAGTGCTAGTGCATTGGTAATGATCACAAACAGTACAGGTGCATATTGCGCTATAAATCAGGATGTAGCAGTAGTAATTCGTGGCTGCTTCTGTGATAATGGGGATGGAGTGCCGCACACATACCTTAGCGATTTCTGGGGAAAGTGCAGTTATCTTCTTCAGAATGGAGATGAAAGACTTGTAGAAAATGTAGTGAAGAAAAGAACAAACAGAAATTTGGATGTGTAT
>JAZUFJ010000050.1:0-8025 GCA_045640645.1 Lachnospiraceae bacterium | reverse complement strand
ATAATAATTGTTACTCGTCTCTTTACTATCATAATATTCAAGCTTTTTAATGTAGTAAAGTATTGAATTTTATTGACATTTCATTATTAGGAATGTATATTCTTGTTAACTGTATACATAATTATACAGCTAATATTATTTTTTGGAGGAAAATACTATGAAGAAAAAAGCTTTAAGTCTGATGGTCGTACTTTCTATGGTAATGATGACCCTCGTAGGATGCGGTGGTGGAGCTGCTGCTGCTTCAGCAGATAATGCTGCAGCTGCTGAAACTTTCAAGATTGGTGGTATCGGACCTACAACAGGTGGTGCTGCAGTTTATGGTATCGCTGTTATGAACGGTGCACAAATCGCTATCGATGAGATCAACGCTGCTGGCGGTATCAATGGTTGCCAGATTGAGTACAAATTCGAAGATGATGAATGTGATAATGAAAAGAGCGTTAACGCTTATAACACTCTTAAGGACTGGGGAATGGATATGCTCCTTGGCTCAGTTACAAGTGGATGCTGTACAGCAGTTGCAGCAGAATCTTCTAACGATAAGATGTTCCAGATTACTCCTTCAGGTTCTTCAACAAGCTGTATCGATGGAAACGATAACGTATTCCAGGTATGCTTTACAGACCCTAACCAGGGTGTAGGTGCTGCTTCTTATATTGGACAGAATGCAGTTGCTTCAAAGGTTGCTATCATTTATGACAGCTCAGACGTATACTCATCAGGTATCTATGAAAAGTTCGTTGCTGAAGCTGCTAACCAGCCTTTCGAAATCGTAAGCTCAGAAGCTTTCACAGCTGATTCAAAGACAGATTTCTCAGTACAGATCCAGAAGGCAAAAGATGCAGGTGCTGAACTTGTATTCCTTCCAATCTACTATACAGAAGCTTCTCTTATCCTTACACAGGCAAATTCAATGGGATACTCTCCATTATTCTTCGGATGTGATGGTCTTGATGGTATCCTTGGTGTAGAAAACTTTGATCAGGCACTTGCTGAAGGCGTTATGCTCTTAACACCTTTCGCAGCTGATGCTACAGATGATGCTACACAGAAGTTTGTAAAAACTTATGAAGAAAAATACAAAGAGACTCCTAACCAGTTCGCAGCTGATGCTTATGATGGAATCTATATCTTCAAAGCAGCTATCGAAAAAGCTGGCGTTACTCCTGCTGACTCAGTAGAAGATATGTGTGCTAAGCTTGTTCCAGCTATGAAGGAAATCTCAGTAGATGGTCTTACAGGTGCTGCAATGTCATGGGATGATGATGGTGCAGTTAACAAAGCTCCTAAGGCTATGAAGATTATTGATGGTAACTACTCTCTTATTCAGTAATTAGTCATTCAATGAAAACATTATAATTTTTAACAATCAATGGGGATTGCAATAGTGCAATCCCCATTTTTCATTATTTTATGATTGCATAGAAACTGCAAAAAAGTTATAATTAAATGTCGTATTATAACTTTAATTCGATAAATTATTACTTGTAAGGAAAGGGTAACGTTTATGAGTTTCATAACATATTTAATCAATGGAATAAGCTTAGGTAGCGTTTATGCAATTATTGCGCTTGGCTACACTATGGTTTACGGTATTGCAAAAATGCTTAATTTTGCCCACGGAGATGTTATCATGATTGGTAGCTATGTAATATTTTCCGCGGTTAGCACAATGAGCCTTCCAACAGGAGTCGGAATAATACTTTCCGTCATTCTTTGTACAATACTTGGTGTAACCATAGAAGCAATAGCATATCGGCCTTTAAGAAATGCTGCCTCATCTCTTGCGGTTCTTATTACTGCAATCGGTGTAAGCTATTTTCTACAGAATATTGCCCTTTTAATATTTGGTGCTAATACTAAGGCCTTTTCTTCAGTCGTTAATATTTCACCTATAGAATTTTTTGATGGACAGATCAGTATTTCAGGCGAAACAGTTGTTACTATTCTATGCTGTATAATTATAATGATTGTTCTTACTTTCTTTGTTAACAAGACAAAATCTGGTCAGGCAATGCTTGCTGTATCAGAAGATAAGGGAGCCGCTCAGTTGATGGGAATCAACGTTAACGCTACTATTTCGTTAACCTTTGCAATTGGATCTGGCCTTGCGGCTATAGCAGGTATGCTACTCTGCTCATCCTATCCTTCTCTTACACCTTATACAGGTTCTATGCCAGGTATTAAAGCTTTCGTAGCTGCTGTATTTGGTGGAATAGGTTCTATACCAGGAGCTCTTATTGGAGGCATCATTCTTGGAATTATTGAAATTTTAGGCAAGGCATATATTTCATCTCAAATGGCAGATGCTATAGTTTTCCTTGTTTTGATTATAGTTCTTTTGGTTAAGCCTACCGGCATTTTAGGTAAGCAGATTCAGGAAAAGGTTTAGGAGGTTGTCATGAAATCATTAAAAAATATTTCACCAAATATGAAGAAGAACCTTATTGCCTACGGATTAGTGATTGCCTTCTATATCATAGTAGAGATTCTATTAGCAGGCGGTGCTATAGGTTCACTTATGAAAGGTCTTTTAGTTCCTATATGTGTGTATGTTGTTTTAGCTGTTTCTCTTAATCTTACAGTTGGTATACTTGGAGAGCTTAGTCTCGGACATGCAGGTTTCATGTGTGTGGGAGCCTTTGTTGGAGCTTTCTTTTCAAAATGCGTAGAAAGTTCTTTCACAGTTGGTCCTGTCAGATTCATAGTTGCTATGCTTATTGGTGCTATAGTTTCTGGAATTATTGGTCTACTTATTGGAATGCCTGTTCTCAGATTACGTGGTGACTATCTTGCTATTGTTACTCTTGCCTTTGGTGAGATCATTAAGAACATAGTAAACGTTCTATATATAGGCAAGGACTCAAATGGACTTCATTTTTCAACAAAGGATTCCATTTCCCTTAATCTTTTACCAGATGGAGAAGTAATAGTAAATGGCGCACAGGGTATCACCGGAACACCAAAGGATTCTACTTTTACTTTTGGTATTATATTAATAGTTATTACACTTATCATTGTTCTTAATCTGATTAATTCAAGAGATGGCCGGGCTATCATGTCAATAAGAGACAACCGTATAGCAGCGGAATCTGTAGGTATCAATATAACAAAATATAAGCTTATGGCATTTTCAATTTCTGCTGCTTTAGCCGGAGCTGCCGGAGTATTATATTCCCATAACCTTAATTCCCTTATGGCTACTCCTAAGAACTTTGGTTACAACATGTCTATTATGATTCTTGTTTATGTTGTATTAGGTGGAATCGGTAATATTACAGGAAGTATGATAGCAGCAGTAGTACTTACTCTTCTTCCAGAGTTACTTAGAGGACTTAATGATTATCGTATGCTGATATATTCTGTAGTGCTCATCTTAATGATGCTCGTCAACTGGAGCCCACAGCTTGCAGATTTCAAGCATAAATATTCAATTGTTCGAATAATTAAAGAAAAACGCGGTCAGGAGGTACAGTAAAATGCAGACAATGTTAGATGTTAATAATTTGAGTATCTCTTTTGGTGGTCTTAGAGCTGTAGACGGTTTTAATATTAGTATCGAAAAAGGACAGCTTTACGGACTTATAGGACCAAACGGAGCCGGAAAAACAACCGTATTCAACCTTCTTACCGGAGTATATAAACCAGACGAAGGAATAGTTAAGCTTGATGGTCAGGATATTACTCCACTAAATACAATAGAGATCAATAAAACAGGTATAGCCAGAACCTTCCAAAACATTCGTCTTTTTAAAGAACTGTCTGTTCTTGATAATGTAAAGGTTGGTCTTCATAACCTGTATCAGTATAGTACAATCGAAGGAATACTCAGACTTCCTAAATATAGAAAAATCGAAAATGAAATGAACGAAAAGGCTTTGGAACTCCTTAAGGTATTTGATCTTGATAAAGAAGCCGGATTCCTTGCAGCCAATCTTCCTTATGGTAAACAAAGAAAATTGGAGATAGCCCGTGCACTTGCCACATCTCCAAAGCTCCTTCTCCTTGATGAGCCAGCAGCTGGTATGAACCCTAACGAAACAGGTGAGCTCATGGATACTATCCGTTTTGTACGAGACAATTTTGATATGACTATTCTTCTTATCGAGCACGATATGAAGCTTGTTTCAGGAATATGTGAAGAGCTTACTGTTTTGAACTTTGGTAAAGTATTAGCCCAGGGCGAAACAAGTGAGGTTCTCAATAATCCTGAGGTTATAACAGCTTACCTTGGCGAATAGCAATTTAAACTGCAGCATAATTTCTTATATGAGGTGAAATACATATGGCAATGTTAGAAATAAAAGATTTGCAAGTATATTACGGTGTTATCCAGGCTATTAAGGGTGTTTCCTTTGATGTAAACGAGGGAGAGATTATTGCTCTTATTGGTGCCAATGGTGCTGGTAAAACCACTATATTACATACTATTACCGGTCTTCTTTCTCCAAAGAATGGCTCTATTATGTTCGAAGGAGTAGATATCACAAAGGTTCCAGCTCACAAGATTGTAAGCATGGGAATGGCTCATGTCCCAGAAGGACGTCGAGTTTTTGCTAATCTTTCTGTATACCAGAACCTTAAAATGGGAGCTTTTACCAGAAGTGATAAAGCTGAAATAGAGGAATCTCTTGAAAACGTATATAAACGTTTCCCAAGATTAAAGGAAAGACTTAACCAGATGGCCGGAACATTATCTGGTGGTGAGCAACAGATGCTTGCAATGGGACGAGCTCTTATGAGTAAGCCAAAGATTATACTTATGGATGAGCCTTCTATGGGTCTTTCTCCTATCTATGTAAATGAAATATTCGATATCATAAAAGAGGTAAGCGCTTCTGGTACAACAGTATTGCTCGTTGAACAAAATGCTAAAAAAGCCCTTTCAATAGCCGATAGAGGATATGTTCTGGAAACCGGAAATATTGTTCTTGATGGTAAAGCTAATGACCTTTTAAATAATGATGCTATTAAAAAAGCATATCTTGGAGAATAAATTTTCAAGGGAGGGTACAAAATGGATAATATTATTGTAACTATTGCAAGACAGTATGGTAGTGGTGGTAAAACAGTAGGTCAGATGCTGGCCGATAAGATGGGAATAAACTGTTATGAACGTGAAATTATCCGTATGGCGTCAATAGATAGCGGAATAAGTGAAGCTTTATTTGCTAAGAATGATGAGCGTATCGGAACAAGTTCCTTCCATAGATTTAAAGATATATATACTGGAGGCCTTATACCTCCTGAAAGTGATGGTTTTGTATCTGATAAAAATCTTTTTAATTATCAGGCAAAAGTTATAAAAGACCTTGCGAAAGATCAATCATGTGTTATAATTGGACGTTGTGCAGACTTTATATTAAAGGACTATCCTAATGTTGTTTCTGTTTTTGTACATGCTAGCCCTGAGTATTGTAAAGCCTCTGCAATGAAAAGAATGTCCATTAGCGAAAAGGATGTAGCAAAGTTCATAGAAAAAACAGATAAATACCGTGGAGATTACTATAAGCATTTCACTGGACGTGAATGGTATGATCTGCGTAATTATGACCTTGTGATTAATTCCGAAAAGCTTGGATACGAGAAAAGCGTTGATGCAATACTTCGATATATTGATACACGCTTTAACAAATAATGATTAGTAGGTTGGCGTAACAAGATGGAAGCATATGAAATATTTAGAAGTCTGGCAATAATTATAGTTTTTGCTAAAACATTTGGTATTTTAGCTAGAAAGCTAAAGGCACCAATGGTTGTAGGTGAGATTATAGCCGGGCTCATTATTGGACCAAGTATTTTAGGTTTAGTATCTACTACAGATTTCTTAGCCCAGATGGCTGAGATTGGTGTTGTACTACTGATGTTCTCTGCGGGATTGGATACAGACTTAAAGGAACTGATAAAAACTGGTCCTGTTGCTTTGCTAATTGCATGCGCCGGAGTATTTATCCCCCTCGCTGGTGGTACAATTCTATATATGTGCTTTTATGGCTTTTCAGCCCTTGGCACAGACGAATTTTATAAAGCTCTCTTTATTGGAACAATAATGACCGCCACAAGCGTGAGTATTACTGTAGATACTCTTAAAGAGCTAGGCTATCTTAAGAGCCATGTGGGTACTACTATTCTGGCCTCTGCTATCATAGATGATATTATAGGTATTATAGTTCTTACCTTTGTTATTGGTTTCAAAAATCCTGATGCCAGTATCAGCAAGGTTGTGATTAATACAGTATTGTTCTTTGTTTTTGCTATCGTTGTAGGCTATATTTCTTATAAAATATTTAAATATGCGGATAAGCGCTATCCACACACCAGAAGAATCCCTATTTGGGGACTTGCCTTCTGCTTTGCTCTTTCCTATATAGCTGAGCATTTCTTTGGAATAGCTGATATCACTGGAGCCTATGTAGCAGGTATTATTCTTTGTAGTATAAGAGATTCTGAATACATTGAAAGAAAAATGGATATTGCATCTTATCTTCTGTTTGGTCCTATTTTCTTTGCAAGTATTGGTCTTAAAACTGATATTTCAGAATTTTCAATGAATATTTTATATTTCTCTTTAGGCTTCATATTTGTAGCTTTAATTACCAAGATTATTGGATGTGGACTTGTAGCAAAGTTGTGTAAATTTGATTTTCTTGATTCCTTAAAGGTTGGCGTAGGTATGATGACCAGAGGTGAAGTGGCCTTGATAGTATCACAAAAGGGTCTCTCAGTTGGATTACTTAATCCTGTATACTTTACCAGTGTTATTTTATTGATTATTGTATCTTCAATATCGACACCAATCATATTAAAACTTCTTTTCCTACGTGCTGACAAGGCATAATATAATGCAGTTTAATCTCGAGAAATGAGTGATTTAATCTATATAATTAGAAAGTATAAGCAAAAAATAAGGCTGCTGATTGCAGCCTTATTTTTTTATTCATGTTCAACTATTTTATAGCTGTTTTTCTTCTATGCCTTTTAGCATAATACAGATTACTATCCGCTTTATCTATCATATCCTGAAGCTTTACATCTTCACTGCAAACAAATTCATAGTATCCGGTTGAACATTCAACATAATACGGCTTAAAGGACGTCTTATTAAATTCCTCAGCGATAGCGCTCATTTTGTCCTTTATAAGCTCTGGTCGGTTATCATCGTCACATAGCATCATAGCTATGAATTCATCACCGCCTATTCTTGCGAGAACCTGATCCTCTCCTATTACGCTCTTTATAAATTCAACAACCCTACACAAAGCAAAATCACCATTTATGTGACCATAGGTATCATTTATTTCCTTCAAATGATCAAGGTCGGCATATACAATAGCAGCTTTCTTTCCAGGATTATCATTCTTGACCTTTATAGCTCTTTCAATAAAGCCTCTTCGATTTAGACATCCAGTAAGCTCATCTATCTCTGATATAAAGCTCAGCATAGCATTCTTTTCTTCTACCTCTTTAATCATCTTTTCAAGGGCATCCTGAGCCTTTTTCTGATCAGACGATATATCATAGTACTTTAAGGCTGTACCTATCTGTACGGCCGCATAATAAAGCATAAGGATATCCTTTTCATCAGTTTCCCCTGCCAAAACACCATACTGTTTATTTTCAGAATAAATACTTACCAGTGTCATTCTGTAATTCTCAATGCCCGCATACTCTTCAAAGCATTTAGCAAAGCTATATTCAGAATCAATTACCGGTGCCTCTCCATGGTCATAGGTCTTTATTTCATTTCCATCAGAATATGCCACAAGATTTACATGTTTTGGACATTCCCATATATCGTCAACCTCATGAATAATTGGCTGGTCAAATAAGAACAAAAAGCTCTTTGTTATTCCAAGCTCGCTCATTTTATCTATAGCAGCCGAAAACATTTCCTTTTCATTATTCATATGATTAGCCATATCACTGGATATGAATGACATAAACCATGTTTTACTTCTATTATTTGAAAGATCATCCTTCGCATCTTTATATATATAACCCTGAAGATAAAGTCGGATCGTA
>JAZUFJ010000049.1:0-6643 GCA_045640645.1 Lachnospiraceae bacterium | reverse complement strand
GAACGTTAAGGGCTAGATATAGGAGCAAGGATATGGATCAGATTAAAATAGAAAATTTAGAGATATTTTGCAATCATGGCGTGTTAGAGGAAGAAAACAGGTTAGGTCAGAAATTCCTGGTTTCCCTTGTGATGTATTTAGATACGAAAAAAGCAGGCATGAACGATGATTTTAACTGTACTGTTGATTATAGCGAAATATGTCATTTCATCTATGCTTTTATGCAGGAGAAAACCTTTAGTATATTAGAGGCAGTGGCTGAAAATCTTTGTACAGCAATTTTAAGACATTATGGCCTGGTACAGGCAGTGGAGCTGGAGGTTAAGAAACCATGGGCTCCTATCGGATTACATCTTGATGCTGCTTCAGTAAAGATTAAAAGAGGCTGGCATACAGCATATATAGCTTTAGGATCTAATATTGGAGACAGAGAGGAGCAGCTAATGAGCGCCCTTGAAGATATGGACGCTGATGTAGATGTTGTAGTAGAGGATGCATCATCCTTTATAGAAACAGAGCCTTATGGTCCTGTGGAGCAGGATATGTTCTTAAACAGTGTTGCAAAAATAAGAACATTGTTAGATCCTTTTGAGCTTTTAGCGTTCCTGCATGAAATAGAGGAAGAACATGGCAGGGAAAGAGTAATAAAATGGGGACCAAGAACTTTGGATCTGGATATTTTATTCTATGATGATCTGGTAATGGGCAATGAGGAATTGGTTATACCTCATATTGATATCGCAAACAGAGATTTTGTTCTTATGCCTATGAATGAGATAGCTCCGGGCTTTGTTCATCCGGTTTATAGAAAAACAATGAGACAGATGACAGAAGAGCTTAGAGATAGAATGTAATACGTGGACAAGATGAATAAGGAGCGATAAATGAACAAGTCTTCCATAAAAGGACTAATAGCTATTTTTCTGGTGGTATGTGTTTCGATGGCAGTGGTACTAATAAATTATATGTTTCTCAGAGTACCATCCAATCCTCCGGATACAGTGGGCAATACCGCCGGTAATCTTAACAATCACGGACTGTTCTGCGAGCAGGATGGAAGGGTATATTTTTCTAATCCTAATGATAATAATTATATATATTCCATGTCAGTATCAGGTGATGATTACAAAATGATACAGGCTTCACCGGCTGAATATATAAATGTTGCAGGAAAATATATTTATTATTACCAGCGTTCAGGTGGTGGAAGTACTCTGTTTGGTGTTGCAGGAAACAGTCGTGGTATTTTTACTAAAAAAATTAGTTCAAAGGCTACCGCAAAATGCTATGACAGAACAACTGCGGGATTATTGAATCTTATCGGTGATGAATTATATTATGTAAAATATAATACAAAGGATGGGTTCTCTTTAGCTAATGTATCTATAAACGGAGATGAGAAAAGTATACTTTCTGAAAGTACTATCAATCCGGCCTGTTATTATGGCGGAAGTATCTTATATCCTGATATAAAAGATCATTTTTATTTAAGCAGGTTTGATTTGTCATCAGGAGAGGAAACTCATATTTCAAGTATTAGGGCATATAATATATGTCCTGAAGGAAACTACATTTATTATATGAATATTGACGATAATTACAGACTTTATCGTTATAATATGGCAGACGGGACAGCATATAAGCTGACAGATGACAGAGTGGACTGCTTTAATATTTTAGGCGGAATAATAATATATCAGAAAAATGATGCTGATTATCCGGGAATAATCAGGATGCATGCAGATGGTGCTAATCCTGAGGTCCTGGCAACAGGTAATTACACTAATATTAATATGACATCTTCATATACTTATTTTTCTCCATTTGAGGATGAGAGCGTGATATATATGGTATCTACCTATGGAGGATCATCTGTAGGCAGGTTTGATCCACCATATGGGGAATAGAAAATAATATAGTAAAAAGAAAGAGAAATGGTTGGCGAAATGGATATTAATGAATTAAGAGAAGAAATCGATAAGGTAGACAGGGAAATAGTAGAGCTTTTTTCAAAAAGAATGCGTATTTGTGAGGATATAGGCAAATATAAAATTGAAAAAGGGCTCCAGGTATTAGATGTGTCAAGAGAGGTTGATAAGCTTCAGGCGGTAAGAGATATAGTTGATGAAGGCCTGGAGGATGAAGTTGAAGAGCTATTTAAGACCCTGATGACTCTTAGCAGAAGAAGACAGCAGATTCTCTTAGATGAAAGTGAGGGTAAATAGCATGCGTGACAAGGAATTTCTATTATACAGACATTTCAAACATGGGGATATATTAAGCGATATCTCTGCCCTTGATGCTATGGCAGCAGGATCTATGACAGATGAGATGATACAAGAGGGAAAGATAAAGCTTTTTGATATAGCACACCGTATAATAGAGCTTTCAGCTTCTCATGGATATAAGGGTAATCTTTGGCATGCTTATCTTACATACCTTATAGCGAATAATGAAAATGCATATTCTCTGGCAACAGAAATACGTGGAGAGGTAGAGGGCAGCATTAATAAAATAGCATTACATGATTTCGATATATTTAAAGATCTTTTTATGTACGATCTTGGGGCGCTTGAGGATAAATACCAGACAAAATGCTTCGAAGTCATAATGGACTATAAGAGCGTTAACGAAGAAAGCAAGATGTTTAATAAGCGTATTCGTGACAGGGTATGTGATCTTAGTATACAGCTTGGCAATGCTTTAGATGCTTATGAATTTAAAAATATTGTGACACAATTCTACAAAGAATTTGGTGTGGGTAAATTTGGTTTACATAAAGCGTTTAGAGTAGAACATCTTGAAAATGTGAGCAATGCGTCAGTAGCTAACTCAAATGACGTTTTTGGAAATAGTGACAGCCAGGTTTACATAAAACCAATCACTAATATAGCCCATGTACAGCTTGATGATCTCGTAGGATATGAGATCCCTAAGAAGAAGCTTATAGATAATACAGAAGCGTTTATTGAAGGGAAACCTGCTAATAACTGTCTTTTGTTCGGTGATGCAGGAACAGGAAAATCCAGCAGTATAAAGGGTATCCTTAACCAGTATTATGACAGAGGCCTTAGAATAATAGAGGTATATAAGCATCAGTTTAAGGACTTAAACGAGGTTATAGCTCAGATTAAGAACAGAAATTATAGATTTATTATATATATGGATGATCTTTCATTTGAAGATTTTGAAATAGAATATAAATATCTTAAGGCAGTTATAGAGGGTGGTCTGGAAAAGAAGCCAGATAACGTATTAATCTATGCTACATCTAACAGAAGACATCTTGTAAGAGAAAAGTTTTCTGACAAAGAGGAGAGAAGAGACGATCTTCACAGCTCAGATACAGTACAGGAAAAGCTTTCACTGGTATCACGTTTTGGAGTATCTATTTTCTTCTGTGCTCCTGATAAAAAGGAATTTGGAAATATTGTAAAAGTTCTGGCTGAAAGATATGGAATAAGCATGCCTGAAGAGGAATTATTATTAGAAGCAAATAAATGGGAGCTTTCGCATGGTGGTCTGTCAGGCAGAACGGCAAGTCAGTTTATTGATTATTTAAGAAGCAGAGGATAAATATGGCAGTAAAGACATTTGCAGCGATAGATGTAGGCTCTTATGAGCTGGCTATGAAAATATTTGAATTTTCGCAAAAGGGCGGAATGAAGGTTATAGACCATATCAGACATGGGATAGAGCTTGGTACTGATACCTATCTTACCGGAAAAATAAGCGGTGAGCTGGTGGACGAGCTTTGTGAAGTTCTGACAGATTTTAAGAACATTATGGATACTTATAAGGTAGACGCTTATAAAGCCTATGGTACAAGCGCTATCAGAGAGACTGTTAACTCTGTGATTGTTCTGGAACAGATCAAGCTTAGAACAGGCATAAATGTAGAGGTTTTGAGCAATTCTGAGCAAAGATTCCTTCATTATAAGGCCGCTGCTCTAAAGGGTGTTCAGTTTGAGAATATTATTTCAAAGGGAGCTGCTATTGTAGATATAGGCGGAGGAAGCATACAGGTATCGCTTTTTTCAGACAGCTCCTTAGTGACTACACAGAATATCAGATTAGGTATATTAAGAGTACGTGATATGCTTACCAATCTGGCACCACAGACTAATAATTATGAGAGCCTTTTGGAAGAAGTTCTGGATAATCAGTTACTGGTATTTAAGAGGCATTATCTTGAGGATTGTCATATTGAGAATCTTATTCTGATAGATGATTATATTTCCTATGCTATGAAGAGAATAGGAAATGACAGGGACATGGTAACAGTAGAAGAGTTTGATGGGCTCATGGAACGTGTACATAGCGCTAATCCGGAAAGAATAGCTAAAGGTCTGGGCATCGCTGAGGAAGCGGCATCTTTACTTTTACCTTCTCTTTATCTTGTAAAGCGTGTGCTGAAGATAACAAAGGCCAAGGTAATCTGGGCGCCGGGCGTATCATTGGGAGATGGAATGGCATATGAATATGCTGAGAATAAAAAGCTGGTTCACGCTATTCATGATTTTGAAAATGATATATTAAAATGTGCAGAGGCCATGAGCGACAGATATATGGGCAATAAGGAACGTAACCAGCTTGTGGAAAGCATTGCTGTTCGCCTTTTTGAGTCTACAAAGAAAATACATGGCATGGGTAAAAGAGAGCTTTTGCTTTTACGTATAGCATCAAAGCTGTCAGACTGTGGACGTTATGTGAGCTTAGAGGCTGCTGCTGAATGTGGATATAGTATTATTATGGCAACAGAAATGATAGGCTTATCCCATATGGAACGTGAGATAGTGGCCAACATAGTCAGATTTAACAAGACAAAGTTCATGTATTTTAAAGATATGAATCAGGATTCGGTGATTGATAAAAATACCTACCTGACAATTGCAAAGCTTACAGCTCTATTTAGAGTGGCAGATGGTATTTGCCGTTCTGATGGTAAAAAGGTTAAGGCTATTGATGCTGCGATAAAGGATGATGAGCTGATTATCAGAGTGGATACTGACGCTGATATTATCCTTGAAAAGGGCTTCTTTGGAAGGAAAACAGAGCTGTTTGAGGAAGTATTCAGTATTAAGCCTGTTTTGAAACAGAAGATGAAATATAAGACTTTGTAATGAACAATACAAATATGTGGGGAACATGATTTTTGACCCTTATTTCATAAATATATGAGAAAGGTGACAGATAATGGAGAAAGAACAAAAGATAGAAAATAAAAACCCGGAATATTATTATAATCGAGAATTAAGCTGGCTCCTGTTTAATAAGAGAGTACTTGAGGAGGCCAGAGATAAAACCAATCCTTTGTTTGAGAGACTGAAATTTTTAAGCATTACCGCATCTAATTTGGATGAATTCTTTATGATAAGAGTGGCGTCTCTTAAAGATATGGTAAACGCCGGCTATCATAAGAAGGATATAGCAGGGTTAACACCTGAAAAGCAGCTAGAGAAGATAGAAAAGGCTACACATGATCTGGTTAATCTTCAATATTCAACATTTAACAGATCTCTTGTACCGCTTCTTGAGCAGGAGGGAGTGTCTTTTATAAACTCTGCTGAAGAGCTGTCAAAGGACGAGAAGAAGTTTATAGATAAATATTTTGATGCTAATATATATCCGGTTCTTACTCCTATGGCGGTAGATTCATCGAGACCTTTTCCTCTTATTAGGAACAAATCACTTAATATCGGTGCTTTGGTAGTAAAGAAGGGAAAAGAGAAAAAGGAAGACCTTGAATTCGCTACAGTACAGGTTCCAGCGGTTTTACCAAGAATAGTAATAATGCCGAATGATGAAGGTAAAACAAGGCTTGTTTTGTTGGAGAGAATAATAGAATGGAATATGGACAGGCTGTTTTTGAACTATGACGTAGTAAGCGCACATGCTTTCAGAATCATGAGAAATGCCGATCTTACTATTGATGAGGATGATGCAGCAGATCTTCTTAAAGAAATAGAAAAGCAGATAAAGAAACGTCAGTGGGGCGAAGCTATTCGTCTGGAAGTAGATGAGGGAATAGATAAGCGCCTTCTTAAGATATTGAGAAAGGAACTGATGGTTAATGAGGAGGGAATATATAGAATAAACGGACCTCTTGACCTGACCTTTCTTATGAAGGTATGCTCTCTTGATGGATTTGACCATCTTAAGGATAAAAAGTTTGTACCACAGCCTCATTCAGAATTTGGTAAGGACGAGAGCATATTTGATGTAATAAAGCGTGGTGATGTATTACTTCATCATCCATACCATTCCTTTAATCCTATAGTCGACTTTGTATCAGAGGCAGCAAAAGATCCTGATGTTTTAGCTATTAAGCAGACTCTTTACAGAGTAAGCGGTAATTCTCCGATTATTGCAGCTTTGGCTAAGGCAGCGGAAAATGGTAAACAGGTGACTGTGCTGGTAGAGCTTAAGGCAAGATTTGATGAGGAAAATAATATAGTATGGGCAAAGATGCTGGAAAAAGCCGGATGCCACGTATTATATGGTATAGTAGGTCTTAAGACACATTCTAAGATTACTCTTGTAGTACGACGTGAAGAAGAGGGCATCAGAAGGTATGTGCATTTAGGTACCGGTAACTATAATGATGCTACAGCGAAATTATATACAGATATAGGTCTTTTAA
>JAZUFJ010000048.1:0-3349 GCA_045640645.1 Lachnospiraceae bacterium | reverse complement strand
TATTGATCCATTTAGCTCTCTTGTCATCTCTTCATACTTCATGCACATTCTTGAAATAATAAGATTGATTGTGCAAAGAACCAATACTATAGCTATACCTATGACTGATAACGCCAATGAATAGGTTAGCATTCTACAGATATATAGAAGCGCACTTATCATAAACACTACCATAGATATTGACATCATAACCAGTGATTCCAGCGTATCACCAAATGTCATTATCCTCAGATTAAGATCCGCACTTTCATATTTTCTAAAAAAGCTCTCCGGAAAACTATATACCCTTTGATATATAGCATTTTGAACATCATACTTTATATGGCTGCTTAGTCTTAAGCTGTTTATGCCCTTTACACAGGAAAAAAGAATAGCTCCTATAATAAACGATAGGGCGATCAATCCTATTCCATATATGTCCTTTAATCCCGCTGCCGGAATATATTTGTCATAAAACTTTTCTGTAAGAGAAGGCACCACCAAATTAATCCCTGAAACAATCACTGTTAGCAAAAGCATTGAAATAAAATCAGTCTTATTAATACTGTGAAAACTATATTTGAAAACATCTCTCCAGGTAAGTGCATGGTCTGGTAAAGGACGATATAACATATATGCCTTTGGATCAATATCTTTTGCTATATCCTCTCTAACAGCTCCCTTGTATACTCCTCCCAGAATATAATTATAGCTATTCTGTCCCTTCGGAATACACGCCACAGGCTGTTTATCATAGGTATAGGCAAAGATTATCCCAATATCTTTCTTATACCAATCACTATCCAAAAGTATCTCTCTGACGGAAAACCCAGATACTCTTGCTATATCATTAATAGTCATTTCACCCTTAGTACACTGACTAATCTTACCATAAGGTTCTATCGGAATATGCGTCCTGTTACAGAGCATTGCTACTGTTTTATACAGCTCATCATCTACATCATGGTAATCTGCCTCTGTAATATCATCATCCATAATAGATTGAATCAGATCATCTGTACGTTTTTTTACAATATCCTTTTCCTGACAGGTTTTGATAAAATATGCGTCTTCTCTTGCAAGAATCATTCTATACTTATCCAGCATACCCTCTTCAAAGCCTTCATACCTGTAGTTTAAAGCTTCGCTCTTTTTTGCAAACTTTTCTTTAAGAGGCTTGGTAGTCCCCATAGGTATCAGCATCAGCTCTGCCTCTGAGCTAGCCATTATCAGGAATTTCCAATCACAGTAATCCTTGTCTCTATAAGAAAAGCACGGAATATTCTGTCCAGCGCTGACCACGCATAATAATGCACGTCTGCCCACCTCTTCATCTTTATAGGGAACCATGTACACGAAAACCGTCCCTGACAAAACATGATATGCGTCGCTATTATTCTCAGTTATTATTTTTTGTCCGTTTTTTAACTTAATAATCTGATCCATAGTAATAATTTCTCTACTGATTAACCACTAGTTTCCTGACTCCATAAGCCTTTTATAGATTCCATTTTCATTTATAAGGCTTTCATGACTGCCAATCTCTGCTATCCTGCCCTTATCCATCACCACTATAATATCGCTGTCTCTTACTGCGCTAAGCCTGTGAGCTATCATAATGCAGGTACATCCACGTCTCCTGATATTATCAATTATCTGTTTTTCTGTTATCGGATCGAGAGCGCTGGTCGCCTCGTCCATTATTAAAACTGTTGGATTAGTAACCAAGGCCCTGGCTATCTCCAGCCTCTGTTTTTGTCCTCCCGACATATTTCCTGCGTTTTCTGTTAGCATGTAATCATAAGAGCCTTCTCTTTTGGTGATCACATCATGTATACAGGCGTCTTTTGCGGCATTTATCATATCGCTATCAAGTATAGCAGGGTTCCACATAGTAATATTATCCCTTATTGTTCCACTAAATAAAGCAATATTCTGGCTAACAGTTGCTACACTGGCATGAAAAATCTCCGGGTCTATTTCCTTAATATCTTTACCTGAAAAAAGTATCTGCCCATCTCCTGCACGGTACAATCCGCTTATCAGCTTTGAAAAAGTTGATTTTCCGCTTCCACTGGAGCCCACTATAGCCACCATACTTCCACACGGAACATTAAATGTAATATCATTAATAATATTTCCAGACATAGGATTATAGCCAAATGATACATTTTTAAATTCTATATCCCCTGAAAGCTTGGATCTCATACCAATACCAGTATCTTCTGTCTTGACATCATATATCGAATCCTGTGAATATCTCATAATATCGTTCACTCTCTCGATATCAACTCTTAAAGATTTAAGATTCTTAACAAAACCTACCAGTTGACTTACAGGAGAAGCAAAGGATATATATAACACCGAGAAAGCAGACAACATACCCAGGGTCATGGTACCATCTATCGTCTGTTTCGCTCCTACTATCAATATCAGTACTGCAAATAGCTTCTCCATCACATCAGGCAATCCATTGGCTATCGTTTGAATCTTATTTATATTTTGCTCCGAAGTATATACCTTTGCACTATAGCCCAGTAATCTTGAAACATACGTGTTCGCTGCTCCCGAGGCCTTAATAGTAGAGGATATTTCTATTCCTGCAGTCCCTACTCCGGAAAGCTTACCGCGATCCTGTTCCAGCTTATAAGTAAGATCAGATATCCTGTTTGATACAAAATACGCAATAGCCAGATTAGTACATACGCCAATAAGTGCGATAAGTGTTAGCCACAGGTTATAAAACATTAAAACTATAAAGAAAATCACCGCAGTAATAATATTTATTACTGTTTCTGTAAGCTCTCCTGTCATAAACAGATTTATTTCATCATCATTATCTACCCTGCTAACAAGATCTCCTGCATATCTTTGCTCATAAAAATTCATGGGCAACCTGAACATATGTCCCACGAATCTTTTTGCTGACGAAACCGTCATATGCATCTGAATTTTCTGCATAATAGCTGATCTGTACATTTCAAGGAAACCATGGGCTATAACTGTAACAGCCAGTCCAATAATAAAAACAGGGAACCAGTCTATATGCCTGTTTCCTAGTATTTTATCTATAAATATCTGTGAAAATAAAGGAATTAAATATCCTGGAACAGCTAATAATAATCCTATTACAGCCAGCTTTATTACAGCTGCTTTAGACTCCTTAAATTTTTCCCATATACCATTAAGAAGCTCATTACCTCCTGATAAAGGTTCAAATCGTTCAGTCGGCTTGAATGTCATAACTATGCCAGTATAACTGTTTTCAAACATTTCCATATTTATTAATAACCTTCCGGATTATTTTTCTGCCAGCGCCATGAGTCCTCACACATCTGCTCGATTCCTCTTTCAGCTACCCAGCCAAGCT
>JAZUFJ010000047.1:0-4823 GCA_045640645.1 Lachnospiraceae bacterium | reverse complement strand
ATGTATATTTAGATATATAGTTTTCATCAAGATATGTTGTATCGATTACAGCAGGATATGAATTGCCATCTGCACACATTACATCTGCATAATAATAACTAGGATAATTTACATATGGCTTTAAAACTGCTGATCTAGTCCAATGGTCAGCGTCTCCGGTAATTCCAATATCAGAACATTCCTTATATGATAAGGCATATGTATAGGAATTTGGTAGCTCCTCTTTATAGCTTGACTCATTTCCTTTATTGGTAGGCAATACCAGAAATTTTTCTTTAGTATTAATGTTATTGTTGTAGTAATCTGATATCTTACTATTTAATAGCGAATAATAATATAATAAATTATCATTATTATTACTGTAATAGTCATTTTGCCAATAATATTGTTTATCGAAATCTAAATTGCTATCATTGCTGTCTTTATAAACAAATAAGGTTTTTCCGCTATAGCTTGGACTGCCATTTGCCACAGTATCTGCAACCGTCCATTTCTCACTATTAATCTGAATCTGGTCACCCTTATCTATACCACTTGTTCCAAAATATGCAGTCCTATAATCTGCTGCCACAACATTAACAATGGCAATAGTAGTAATGATAGCTGCCGCTATGACACCTATCGCTCCCACTACCATTCCTTTTTTCCATAATGGCATTTTCTTTCTCTTCTTTTTTATTATCTTCTTATTATCTGATTTTGCGCTGACATGTTCAGATGTGTTTCTCATTTACATCTCCCCTTATTATGTATCTGATACTTCTATTTTCAATTAACTAGGCTTTTTCAGCTCTTATGATGCACTTATGATCACTCCCCAGATATCAATTGCATCATTTCTGCTTATTTCTATTTTTTAATTTCTTTAGCCTGGACACATATAGAGTACTTCGTATCCCTTCCCAGATACAATAATTCCCATATAGTTCATATAATCATTAATTACTATGAAAATTTTCGTACCTGGGAAGGGATGCGCCACAGGGGGCGCAGCCCATATGCAGACTTATCTGCATCAGAAATCTTAGAACGAATACTACAGTGATACCTCTGAATATGACACTGCAAAGTGTATACCAATAGCCGTTTCCGCTACTATCGCAACATCTACTGCAGATGCAACCTGAGCTACCATGAATACGCCCCATCCGAATACTACTACTCCGAAGGCTACGAATACTACTCCCAAGAAACCGCAACCACCATTGATAAGCTCAAGCTCTTCTGGTGTTAAGTTGTCTGGACATACTGGAATAGCAAGGTAAACAGTATCTTCTGTACTCTGTACTATCTGCATTGACCATCCTTCTGGGATAATCTGCTTAGCATCAGTATTTTCGAGATCTTTAACATTACTTGTAAGACCATTTGCCATTGCTTCAAGAGCTGGCTTAACACCTTCATAAGGTAATACATAAATGATTGTCTTTTCAGGTGTATCGATTACTTTGTAATCCTTGCTCTCATCGTATGGGATTCCATACTCTTTAAGATACTTCTTAGGATCAGCCATGAAATCTGCTTTGAATTCTTCTGATTCCCAACACTGTGAATAAATTTCACCCATTTTTACGTTTACTTCTTTTGCATTATCTGCCATAACTTCGTTCTCCTTTCTGTTATTTATCTAAACGGGATAATTCCCTATAGATACGTGATTAATTATACTACTTGCTATGTTGCCTACGGATTCCTTTGTGCTACGCTCTCCCGTAATCCTAATGCCATTCGTATTCCGTACATTTTCTATCGAAAATGACTACATATATCCAAATAATACCGGATCTATGATTGCGCCTGCTCTGTATAGCTGGGTAATATCCCAGAATACCCTCTCTGGCGCTACGTCCATCTCATCTACTACAATATTTACTATTTCTTCTTTTGTATATTTGCCTTCCATAAGCAGCTCAACCGTTCTCTTCATTCCGCTTAAGCCGGATTTCTCTATTGGTATTCTGTATCCGCCATGAATACTTTCTAACATATGTCCATCTTCTGTTTCTATCATTTTGAAATATGGATATATTTTCAGTTTCACATCTGAGGGAACAGATATTACCATGTAATCATCTATAAGGCCTGTGATTTTATCTCTGAAATCTTCTGCATCAGTGAAATACACTTTCCCGGAGCCTGCTACCCCATCAGGATAATGCATATCTGCTCTGCAGGGAGTGATAACCTTAATACTCTTTTCACAAAAGTTTACTACAAAGCCGTCTACACAGCAGATACTTCCTGGATCGTCCTCGTCCATATCAAGCTCCATCTGCTCCACACTTCCCTCTTTCTCTATAAGATGCTGTCTCTGCCCTCCGGCTGTGGAGAAAGCATGGAAGCCGGGAGCTTCCTCAAACTGTGGTAGCAGCTCTACACTTGCAAGCTCTTTTGGTGTAAAGTTCTTAAATGCAAGCTCTGCCTCTTCAAGACTACGTATCGAGAACCTGTGTATAAGACTGTTCTTCTCATACAGCTCTGCTACAAGCTTACGTGTTCTCTCAGGATTTCTGTTAGGTACCGCTGTTGTTATCTGAGGTATTCTCTTAAATATTTCAAAGAAATCATCCTCAAACTTCTCATAATCCGGATTATCTAAAGGTTCTGAGGCCAGATACAATGTTCCCCTGCCTGCTGCATCTCCAAATAATTCCTTACATACATTAAGTACATCTATGAACAGCTTCTGGTTCTCCTCTGTATGAAAAAATACCTTCTGAAGCTTCATCGCGCCAACACCACAGAATGGACATCCTACGCTGCATCCTACTGACATTTCAAAGTTCAAAATGTTATGTATAAATGCCTCATTCGTTCCCCCCATCGATCCATTACCTCTGGCCATCTGTATTTGACGCCATTTTTTAAGCTTTTCATGTGTGGGTATACAGAGGGATTTCCTCATTCTGTTACGAAGATCCCATTTGTTTTCACAATACTGTCTATAACGGAAGTTGATCTCACTTATCTGGTCAAGAGCATCGCTTCTCTGAAGCATCTTTTCAAAATCAAGCTTGTTCTCGTTATAGAATTGTAATTTCAAATCTTCAAAATCTACACCTTCAAGGCCATACTTTTTCTTGACCTCTTCAGGATTATTATCTATCTGCTCTTTCATTCCAGGGATCAGTGCAAGAAGCTCTGCAAATCTCTTAGCTTTGCCTATCATATCAAGTATCCTCTGATACTCCTCTTCTCCCAATTCCTTCCTGGTCATGAATGCACGTTTCTTCTCTATCTCGTTCATACACTCCACCTGCCTTATATGTCAGATTGTTTTACACAAGACTATCGTCCACTAACATACCCTGATTCCACAACTGATTGATTATATATACTACATATTCAGGCCTTGCGCCCTTAAGCTGAGGCAGCTCCATCATCTTCATGGCAATTTCACTTCTTGTATATTCACCCTTAAGAAGCGGGAACAATATCTCATACAGCTTAGCCATTTCCTTTTCTTTTAAAGTAAGCTCTGTTCCATGATTGCCTAATATCTTTGTCTTATTACCGCTCTTTTCAAGCTTTATAAAAGGATATAATTTAAGCTTTTCATTAGGTCCAAGAAGAGTCTTCATATCCTTCTTTATCATATCTGTAAGGACCTCTCTAAATTCCTCTGCTGTCTCAAAGCTTCTTGTATCTATTATGATCTCACCTGTAGGATGATCTTTATCTGCCCAGGTAGGTGTTACAAGAGATATTGTCTTTTCACACATATTTACTTTAAAGCCTGACAGACATGCGATTGTATCACCGTACTCATCGTTCTCGCTGCCATGTCTTCCTGCATTGATAAACATATTGGCCGGAGCCTCTTCAAACTGTGGCAGAAGCTCTACAAGAACCAGTTCTTCCGGTGTAAAGCTTTCGAATATCTTGTACAGAATATCTAGTGATAATACAGAAAAACGGTATACGATAGTACCTATCTCTGTCATCTTTTTTACAAGCGCTCTTGTTCTCTCAATATTTCTTATAGATGCTGCTGTTGTAACCTGTGGCAGATTATTAAATACATCATAATAAATATCAATAAGCTTTTCATAATCCGGATTATCAAGAGGCTCTGTTGCGTAATAGCAGGTTCCACAGCCTGCTGCGTCACCAATTATTTCTTTAGATATCTCACATATCTCCCTGAACAGTTTGGCATTTTCATCTGTACACTTATATACGGCTGTAAGGTTTTTTGCATTAAGTCCGCAGAATTCGCATCCCACGCTGCATCCCTTTGACAGCTCAAAAATCATGGATGAATGTACTATAGCAGTGCTCTTTCCGCCAAGAGCCATTACACATCTTGCTACCTGTCTGTCTCTCCACTTTTTCATACGCTCATTATCCGGAGTATTCTCTTTAAGTATTCTGTCTCTGAGCTCGAATTTCTTCTTCATGAAATTGGCATATTTCTCAGCTGCAGTTCCTGGATGTACAGCCTGGATATTATGGTCATTGATCGTAGCCTTTCTCTTAAGCATTATATCCTTTGGAGTAAGATCAATACCTATCTCCTTAAGCGTTCCCTCCGGGTCCTTATCTATCTTTTCCTGGAAGCCTGGAACCATGGTACAATATTCCATTACTCTTTTGACTTTTGCTATATCCTTAACATCCTTTTCATCATAGAAAAATGACATATCTTTGTACCTCCGTCTTTTTTATACCTATATACGTACTGCCTAATAAAATGTCTATACTAATAATTTTTGTTTTTAACAGACAATTTTATACATTTACTCTCTGTCTCTTTGCTAGCTCGTAAAACAGTCCTTTTTTCTCTATAAGTTCTTTATAGCTACCTTCTTCTACTACCTTTC
>JAZUFJ010000046.1:0-9721 GCA_045640645.1 Lachnospiraceae bacterium | reverse complement strand
TAACAGATAAATTAAATGTTCTATAGATATCTGATACAGAAACATTAATTAAGAAAACATCTCAACTATGGCCTTCTGATCTTCATCCTTTGGTGTAGTAGGTGTCCAAAGAATTTCCTGTCCGTCATTCTTATATCTTGGGATAAGATGAAGATGGAAATGGAACACTGTCTGACCGGCTACTTCTCCATTATTCTGCACAAGATTAAAGCCATCACATCCAAGCTTTTCTGTCATCTTGGTTGCCATTTTTTTAGCTAATACAAATACCTTTGCAGCTGTTTCATCATCAAGCTCATATAAATTGTCAAAATGATTTTTTGGTAAAATCAAAGCATGTCCTTTTGTGGCAGGAGAAGCGTCTAAGATTACTCTGAAATCTTCATCCTCATAAATAGTATTTGTTGGTATGTCACCATTTGCAAGCTTGCAGAAAATGCAATCATCTTTTTTCATTGTTTTTCTCCTTATATTATAAGTATACCTATTTTATGATATAAGCTGCAAAAGCCATTTTTTACGTTATGTTTGTATGTAAGCGGAAATATGACCTTATACCCATATCATTAAATTTCTTCAATTAGTTCTCTCCAGCACCGAAATCGAATACCTGGTCAAGAAGTCTTAATATTCTGAAATCACCCTTTACCTGCATTTGTCCCGACATAAATGCTCGTTGGAAGGATATTCTTCCGGATACAAGATTATTTAAAACATCGCTTTTTAGCTTGCATAAAACGCTCGGATTATCTATCTGACCGTAGTAGCAGCTAAGCTCACTATCCTTTATCTCAATAATAAGAGGCTTGCTACGTCCATCTATCATAAATTTATAGCTGGCATTTATTACGCCCTGTGGAGTAAAGTGAGCAAGGAAATCATTTACAAAAACAGTGCTTTCATCAATACTCTTCTGACCAAGCTTATCTTTAAAAATGGAAGCAAGCTCCTGTATATCTTCCTTTTGCTGAGCTACATATGTCTCATCAGAGGCATATTTTCCAAGCTGTTCTGTTTCTTGAGGTGTTAAGGAAATATTAGTATTAGTAGTAACTATTTTCTTAACAGCCTGATTACTGGATGGCAGAGAGGTTGATCTTTGAGATATGGTACGGTAAAGGTTTTCTGCAGTTTTCTCTATAATGCTTAAGTACTCTTTATTAAGCTCAAAGGACATAGAATCCTCTACATATCCACATAATCCGCTTACAGGCAGACCACCTAATATATCCCAGGCAACTGAAAGATTAGTTTTAGCTTCCTGTTCTCCGCTGGTAGTGGACATTACTATAGGGCACATATATGTAGATGATATTTTTTCTTTATTTCCATAGAGCCAGCAGGCATCCAGAAACTGGGTGAGATATCCTCCTACGCCAAACCATTCTACAGTAGTGGCAAGTATAATACCATCGGCTTCATTGATAGATGCCGGGAGAGTAGGGATAGTGGACTTCAGCTCATATAGATTGAAACGCTCAACGGAAACATTGAGCTCTTCTAAAACTGCCTGCATCTTTCCTAAAACATATAAAGTAGGGTCATTAAGAATACCACGTCCGCCATAGTAAATGTTTATCTTCATACGAACCTCTCATTTTTTGATTTTTAAATATATACTACGATATAGGATTATATGGGCATATAACAATCAGTTATATCAATAGATAATATTTTTTTATACCCACATTATACTATATATAAGCTATAAATCAGCATATTCATCCTTTATATCCTTTTTTAGATGTCCCGGATGATATAAAATAAGTGCTAACAGGAAACCAGATAAAAGACCGGCTATATGGGCAACGTTATCAATATTTTTTCCTGCCAGACCAGAATATATTGCATAGATGATAAGGAGCAGTACCCTAAAGGTTGTCATGTCCTCAAGACGTCCCTTGTTCTTTATTACTACCCATAAAAGGGCTCCAATTATACCAAATATAGCACCAGATGCACCGCCTGAGATTATATTTCTGTTAAAAATATAGGAAAAAGTAAAGGAGCATATACTACCTGTAAGACCACTTATAATATACACTATCAGATATTTTATTTTTCCTATGGCACGCTCCAAGTTATCTCCTAAGAAAAATAATACTATCATATTTCCTATAAGGTGCTGTATCCCGAAATGTATAAACATACAGGTGAACAGTCTGTAATATTCTCCTTTTTCCACTACGTAAGGTACATACATAGCTCCATGTGCCAGCATATAGTCCAGATTATACGGAGATCCTGTAAGGAGCATATAAAAATATACGAAGATATTAGCCAAAAACATAATGAGATTAATAGGAGCTCCCTTTACAATATATGTTTTTGTGGCATCCTTAGCCTCATCAAAAATAGATGGCTCTTTTTCATAGGAAAGAATATCTTCTGTAGAAGAGGTTACCCTGTCTAGTACAGATCTTAATCCGTAGAAATCCTCCTGCATATTTTTAAATAGAAGCAAATGGTCATTGTTACGGTCTACTATCCATACGGGATAATCACCTAAAACAAATTTCATGGCTGCGTCTGTTTCCTTTGTAAAAAATATAGAAAGAATATGAACAGGCAGGTCTTCCTGTTTTTTCAAGTATTCAATTGCTCTGCTGCGCATCAGCTCAAACTGCTCTATAGTGATAAGGGGCAGATCAGTATAATCGAATATCTGTACCCCTATAACATAGCTGCTTTGTACCTGGGAATACAGCCTTATATTAGACAGATTCGAAGGGATACCGGTATAGGAATCATTAAGCAGCAGTTTATCAAGTTTTTCTATCAAAGACTTAACTCCTTAATCAGATTAATAATAGTTTTTACTCCGTCGTTCTGATCAGAATTATTCATATTTTCAATATACTTATTTTTGTTTTCATATAGGTCTTTTACTGCATTAAGTAATACATCATCATTTAAGGAGGACTCCTCTATTACTACAGAAAAGCCTTGTTTTTCAAATGATCTTGCATTAAGAACCTGATCTCCCCTGCTAGAGGTTGCTGGAAGAGGAATAAGAATATTTGGTTTCTTTAAAGCTAAAAGCTCACAGATAGCGTTAGCTCCTGCACGTGAAATCACTACATCTGTGATAGCAAACAAATCTTTAAGCTCATCTTTTATATATTCAAACTGTTTATAGCCTTTAAGCTTATCATACTCAGGATCAGCCTTACCCTTGCCACAAAGATGGATAACGTTAAAGTCTTTAAGAAGCTCAGGTAAAATAGCACGAAGAGCTTTATTAACGTTAAGGGCTCCAAGAGATCCTCCCATAGCCATAACTACAGGCTTATCATCTTCAAAGCCAAGAAATTCTTTAGCCTTTGCCTTATCTCCTAATAATAATTCATCTCTTATAGGTGATCCGGAGAGGACAGCCTTTCCTTTTGGAAGATTAGCTATTGTCTCAGGGAAGTTACAGCAAATTTTACTGGCAGAAGAAAAACAAAGCTTATTTGCAAGGCCAGGTGTCATATCAGATTCATGTATAATAGCCGGGATGTGATTGCGCTTAGCGGCTATAACTACGGGAACAGATACAAAGCCTCCCTTTGAAAAGACAACATTTGGTTTTAGCTCTTTCATAAGAGAATTTGCTTCAAAGAAGCCTTTTATTACTCTAAATGGATCAGTGAAGTTTTTAAGATCAAAATATCTTCTAAGCTTTCCAGAGGATATGCCGTGATAGGGTATATTAAAGTCCTCGATAAGAGCCTTTTCCATTCCGTTATAAGAGCCTATATATTGAATATCGTAACCATTTTCTTTAAGCTGTGGCAAAAGAGCAATATTTGGAGTAACATGACCGGCTGTTCCGCCACCTGTTAAAATAATTCGTTTCATAATAAAACCTCAAAGATATACATAATATTATGCAACAGTATAACATTTTTTACTAAAGAACGCCACTAGAGTAGGATTATTATTGACAATTGCATATAAGGAATTATAAGATAATCTGTGGCGTCTTATCTAATTATATAAAGTAAGTAGATTAGAACATTATAAATAATAGATTTGTCAGAGGAGAAAAGAAGATGAGCGATCTTGAAAAAGCAAGAAGTGAGATAAATCAATTAGATATAGAGCTTGCTGAACTTTTTGAAAAGAGAATGAAGGTAAGCGCAAAAATAGCTCAGTACAAGAAGGAACATGGCCTGTCAATAAGAGACGAGGCAAGAGAAGAAGCTTTAATAGAAAAAAACAGGACGTATATAGAGGATCCTGCGATAGAATCCTACTATGTTCAGTTCTTAAGAAACGTTATAAATATTTCATGTAATTACCAGTCAAGCCTGATTAAGGGCATAAGAGTAGCATATTGTGGAGTAGAGGGAGCTTATGCCTATATTGCATCAAAGAAGTTTTTCCCAGAAGGGGAGCTTGAATCCTGTCCGGAATTTCAGGCTGCATATAGCGCTGTAGAGGATGGAAAATATGACTGTGCAGTTCTCCCTATTGAAAACAGCTATGCTGGTGAAGTAGGAAAGGTTATGGATATTATTTTCTCAGGTGGCCTTTATATTAATCAGGTAATGGACCTTCCTATAAGACATTGCCTTATGGCAAATAAGGGAGCAAATATTAAGGATATCAAGAAAGTAATGAGCCATCCGCAGGCTTTGTCACAGTGCAAGAATTATATTTCCAAGCATGGTTTTGAAACTGTAGAAAATACAAATACTGCAGTATCCGCAAAGACAGTTTTGGAGTCTGGAGATATGACTATGGCGGCTATAGCTTCAGAGGAGACAGCTCAGATCTATGGTCTTGAAATATTAGAAGCGGGTATCAATGATGTACAGAACAATACTACCCGTTTTGCTGTTATGTCACGAGTACCAAACAATCCAAACTTTTCAAAGGTTAGGGGAGATGAAAGCTTTATTCTAATGTTTACAGTTCAGAATAAAGCCGGAGCTTTGGCTCAGACTCTGAATATTATAGGAGCTCATGGATATAACATGAGAAGCTTAAGAAGCCGTCCTATGAAGGAATTACAGTGGAATTATTATTTTTATGTAGAAGCAGAGGGCAATGTTAACAATCAGAACGGTAAAGATATGATGAGAGAGCTTTCTGCTATATGTGCAAGACTCAAGCTTGTGGGAACATTCAATACAGAAAGCAGATTGTAGGAGAATAATCTTATGAAAAATACTTTTGGCCAGAGCCTTACAGTTACCATATTCGGTGAAAGCCATGGTGCAGCTGTTGGAGCTGTTATAGATGGAATAGCACCTGGTATAGATGTAATAGATGAAGAGATCAGAAGGCAGCTTACAAGAAGAAGACCATCATCTTCTCTTGATACAAAAAGACAGGAATCTGATAATTATCAGATAGTGAGCGGAGTATTTAATGGAAAGACTACAGGTACGCCTATCTGCATTGTTATTCCTAACGAAAATACTATAAGTAAGGATTATAATTATGGTCCAGCAAGACCATCTCATGCAGATTATACAGCTTTTTGTAAATATCATGGATATGAAGATTACAGAGGAGGCGGACATTTTTCAGGCCGTATCACTGCTGCTCTAACTGCGGTGGGAGGTATACTTATACCAGCTCTGAATAAAAAAGGAATTACTATTGGAACACATATTTTACAGTGTGAAAACGAATATGACCGTGCTTTTTCAGATGTAGAAAAGGATGTAAAGCTTTTATCAGAAAGAGATTTTCCTATTTTAGATATGGATCGTGAGGAAGCGATAGCTAAAAGGATACTTGATGCACGTGAAAACTGTGACAGCGTTGGAGGTATAACAGAGTCTGCTATTTGTGGACTTCCAGCAGGCCTTGGAGAGCCTTGGTTTGACAGTGTTGAAAGTATGATATCCCATGCCATATTCTCTCTTGGTGGTGTAAAGGGAATAAGCTTCGGAATGGGATTTGATTTTGCAAAGATGCGTGCCAGCGAAGCAAATGACGCCTTTAGAATGGATAATGGCAAGGTAGTTACAAAGACTAATAATAATGGTGGAATCAATGGTGGAATCACTAATGGAATGCCGGTGCTCTTTAAATGTGCAGTAAAGCCTACACCATCAATTTCACAGAGTCAGGAAACAATTGATTTTAACAAAATGGAAGATACAGAGCTGGTGATACATGGAAGACATGATCCGGCTATCATTAGAAGAATATGTCCTGTTATAGACAGCATCAGTGCGATAGTAATAAGCGATATGCTGGCTCAAAGATATGGAACAGATTACCTGAAAGGATAAAGAATGCAGTACGGATTAATAGGCGAACATTTAGGACACAGCTTTTCAAAAGATATTCATGAAAATATAGCTGATTATACATATGAGCTGAAAGAGCTTACTCCAGATTCTGTTGGAGATTATATTAAAGGCAGAAGCTTTAAGGGTATTAACGTTACTATTCCTTATAAGCAGACAGTAATGCCTTATCTTGATGAAATATCAGAACAGGCTCTAAGTATTGGAGCTGTAAATACTGTAGTGAACAGAGATGGAAAGCTTTACGGATATAATACAGATTTTCTTGGAATGGTAGAGCTTATCAGGCATGCTGGCATATCTATAGAAGGAAAGAAAGTTTTGATCCTGGGAACAGGAGGAACCTCAAAGACGGCTAAAGCTGTAGCAGAAAGTCTTGGAGCAAAGGAAGTATTTAAGGTTTCAAGAAAGGCAGGAGATGAAGCCATATCCTATGATGAAGCTATAAGTATTCATGCCGATGCCGGAATAATTATTAATACTACACCTGTTGGAATGTATCCCAATATAGATAACTGTCCAATAGATATAGAAGCTTTCAAAAATCTAAGCGGTGTTGTGGACGCCATATATAATCCTTTGTGTTCTAATCTTGTTTTGGACGCAAAGAGAAAAGGAATAAAGGCAGAGGGTGGTTTATACATGCTTTGTGCCCAGGCCGTATATGCCTCAGCACATTTCTTAAATAAAGAAGTGGATACATCCCAGATAGATAAGGTATTTAAGATACTTAAGGACCAGAAACAGAATATTGTTCTTATCGGTATGCCTACCTGTGGCAAATCTACAGTTGGACGTATTTTAAAGAAGCGTTTAAATAAGAAATTATATGATGTTGATAAGCTTATTGTAGATAGAATAGGCGAAAGTATTTCAGACTTTATGGGCAAGAATGGCGAGCCTGCTTTTAGAAAAGTAGAGAGCGAAGTGATAAATGATATTTCAGGTGAAGATGGGTTAATTATCGCTACCGGTGGTGGAGCTGTATTAAAGCCTGAAAATGTTAAGGCATTAAAGAAGAACGGTGTGGTAATCTTTTTAGACAGAGCTCTTGAAAATCTTATAGTAGCAAGCGACAGACCACTTTCTTCAGACAGGGAAAGGTTGAACAAGCTTTTTGTTGAGAGAGGTCCTATATATAGAGCAGCAGCAGATATTATTATTGATGCAAACAGAACATTGGAAGAAGTAGTAGACAGCATAATAAAGGAGCTTTCGAAATGAATGTAATTATTAATCCTGGAAAGCTTAAGGGCAGGGTAAGCGCCCCTCCATCAAAAAGCTATGCTCACCGTATGCTTATATGCAGTGCTTTGGCTGAAGGAAAAAGCATTATAGAGGGAATATCAGGAAGCCAGGATATGCTGGCCACTCTTGATTGTGTCAGCGCTCTTTTGTCAGATTATGTGGTAGATAAAGACGTGGTGACTATGGAAGGCGGATATAAGAGAAAAGCTGTAGAGAAAGCGCCAGTCTTTAAATGTAGAGAGAGCGGAAGTACTCTGAGATTCTTTATTCCAATTGCTCTGGCCTTTTATGATAAAGCGGAATTTGTTGGTACCAGCCGACTGATAGAGCGTGGTATAGGAATATATGAGGATTTATTTAAGACAAAAGGAATCACTATAGAAAAGAGTCTGGAAGCTATAAGCTTTAAGGGTGGCATGACTCCGGGAGAATATTCTGTTATGGGTAATGTCAGCAGTCAATTTATTACAGGCCTTTTGTTTGCTCTTCCACTTTTAGATGGAGACAGTGTTCTTAAGGTGATACCTCCTGTAGAAAGCAGACCATATATTGATATCACTCTTGATGTAATAAGAAGATTCGGAATAGAGATAACTGAAATAGAAGAAAATGTTTTCAGAATAAAGGGCAATCAGCATTATAGAAGTATGAACGAAAAGGTAGAGGGAGACTGGTCTAATGCAGCGGCTCTTCTCGCCTTTAATCAGATAGGTGGAGATATAGAGGTAGAAGGCCTTAATTACGAAAGCAGACAGGGAGATAAAATCTGTGTCAGCTATCTTGATAAGTTAAACGAAGATAATCCTGTGATAGATATTTCGGATTGCCCAGATTTAGGACCTGTGTTATTTGCTACAGCGGCAGCTAAGAACGGTGCAACCTTTACAGGAACAAAGCGTCTTAGAATCAAAGAAAGCGATAGAGCTACAGCTATGGAGGATGAGCTTGTAAAGTTTGGCATTAGCGCTGAAGTATTTGATAATGAGGTCGTAATACATAAGGGAAACCTGAAAAAACCGGTGGAAATAATTTCTGGACATAATGATCACCGTATTGTTATGGCCTGCTCCCTTCTTTTAAGTATAACTGGAGGAGAAATATCTGAGGCAGAATCAATTAATAAAAGCTATCCAAACTTTTTTGATAATCTGACAGAGCTTGGTCTGGAGGTAATAAATGAAGCTTGATAATACAAAGAAAATAGGTATTGTAGGTCTGGGACTTATTGGTGGAAGCTATGCTATCGCTTTAAGATCTTTAGGCTACGAGGTAGGAGCTATAGCAAGACGTAAGGAAACTATTGATTACGCTCTTGAAAATGGAATAATAGATCATGGAACTATAGAGGTATGCGAAGAATATGTAAGTCAGTTTGATATTATAGTATTTGCGCTTTATCCAAAAGTATTTATTGAATGGATAGAGAAATACCAGAGCTATATCAAATCAGGAGCTATTATTACTGATGTAACAGGTGTAAAATGCAGTATAGTATATAAGATTCAGGATATTCTTAGAGATGATGTAGAGTTTATAGCTGCTCATCCTATGGCTGGAAGGGAATCAAGCGGAGTAGAAAACGCTACAAAGGATATTTTCCCTAAAGCAAATTATATTGTTACACCTACCGAAAAGAATACAGAGGAGGCTATAGAAACCTGTAAAGAGCTTGGAAGAGTATTAGGTTTTGGCACTATAGCTACGCTGACACCGGAAAAGCATGATGAAATGATAGGTTTCTTATCACAGCTTACCCATTGTATAGCAGTATCTCTGATGACCAGTAGGGATACAACATCATTTACAGCATATACAGGTGATTCCTTTAGGGATCTTACCAGAATAGCCAAGATAAATGATGAGATGTGGAGCGAGCTTTTCCTGCTTAATAAGGAGATGCTTTTATCCCAGATGGATATTTTCATGAGCTCCTTTGAAAAGCTTAGAGACTGTATCGCTAACGATAAAAAGGAAGAAATGAAGGCCATAATGAGGGAATCTACCGAGCATAGAAAACTGTTTGATAAAAAACAGTAAAGTAGAAAAAATAAAGTAGAAAAAACTCATGATAAATTTTTCTATTTGAGAAAAATATAAGAAAGCAAAAAACACAACAGTGTTAATATTCACAATAGATAGAAGGTTTTGAAGTATGAATATCGAATACAAAAGAGAGATGCCTACCGCAAGAGTAGTAAAGGAGATGTATCCTTTATCAG
>JAZUFJ010000045.1:0-10563 GCA_045640645.1 Lachnospiraceae bacterium | reverse complement strand
GATTATATATAAAGAAAGAGCTATCATCAATGATTTTTAATTCATTAGCATTTTTAATATTTTTTCCTATAGTGATTCTTCTTCACTTTGCTATACCACACAGGTTCAGATATATCCTGCTGCTTATTGCCAGCTATGTTTTTTATATGAGCGCTGAGCCATTTAGTGTGATTTTTTTAATAATAACAACGTTTATCACCTGGATATGCGGATCCCTTCTATATAAATATGAAGGAAAAGGTACAAGACATCTTCTGGCCACTGCCGGAATCGCTATGTCCCTTTTTCTGTTAGTCTTCTTTAAATATACAAATTTTATTCTATCGCTGATAAAAGCTGACAGCTCCGTTAGCCTAATATTGCCCCTGGGAATATCCTTCTATACCTTCCAGTCTGTTACATATATCGTAGATTGCTATAGAAAGGAATGCCTGCCTGAAAAGAACATTTTAAAATATGCGCTTTTTGTATCTTTTTTCCCATGTATTCTCTCTGGTCCAATAGAAAGGGCAAAGACTTTGCTCCCACAAATTGATATCAAAAAGGAATTCGATACCCTGCGTGCCAAAGAAGGCTTATGTCTTATGCTCTTTGGATACTTTTTAAAAATGGTGATTGTATCAAGGCTGACTATTCTTTGCGATTTGGTTTTCACAGATTTTACAAACTATTCAGGATCAATATTATTATTTGCCACTCTTGGATACGCCTTTCTTATCTACTGTGATTTCTATGGATATTCATGCATTGCCATTGGCGCTGCAAAAATTCTTGGCTTTAATATAAGAGATAATTTTCATCAGCCTTATCTCTCTACTAGTATTGCCGATTTCTGGAGACGTTGGCACATTTCACTTTCCACCTGGTTCCGCGATTACTTATATATACCTCTTGGTGGAAACAGAAAAGGCAAGGTCAGAAAATATCTTAATATTATGATTGTTTTTATTCTAAGTGGTCTATGGCACGGTGCAAACATGACCTTTATAGTATGGGGCGCCCTTAATGGCCTGTATCAGGTTATCGGAGCTCTTCTCTCCCCGTTGAAATCGCGATTGTACAGCTTATGCGGTCTTAACAAAAAAGACAGATTAAGAAAATACTTGGAAATTTTGGTTACCTTTGCACTGATCACTATCACCTGGGTATTCTTTAGAGCATCGTCTATTAATGAGGCCACTAATATATTAAAGGTAATCTTTACAGACTTCCAAATAGCTGACCTGTTTAACGGACAAATATTTAAGCTTGGCCTGGGTACTCTTAATCTTCTCTTTGTTATGGCAGCTATATTTATTCTTATTATATGTGATGTTGTATGCGAGATTAGTGGCAGGAAGGTATACCAGTTACTTGATAATGTAAAAGCACCTGTACGCTATGCTATATATGAGCTACTGTTTATTATGATACTTTTTTCCTGTACTCTTTCTACGCAGGAATTCCTATATCAGGGCTTTTAATACCAGGATAATACTAACGGAAAAATTCCTTCAGCCGAACAAAGAGATCTGGTATCACTGATTCAAAAGGAGCAAAATGAAACACTCTCTGATAAAATTTTTAACAAAATGCATATTATTGGCTATGCCGGCAGTAATACTTGTTCTGTATACTGCCCTGTTTCCTTTTGCCTATATGGATGAGGAATACCCTGCATGGGCATACAGCAAAGCCATGTCAAAAGAAAGTCTCGGCTCTGATATTACCCTTGTCTTAGGTGATTCCCGCGCAATGGCAGATCTAATACCTGAAAAGATGGCTGAACCTGCTTTAAATTTAGCTGTCGGTGGTGCCACAACAATAGAAATGTATTATACCCTTTCAGAGTATCTTAAGCACAATGCTGCGCCTGAAAGAATAGTTATTATGTTTGCGCCTTTCCACTATTCATACATGGATAATTTCTGGCAAAGAGATGCGTATTTTAATTACTTATCTGTAGCCGATATGACAGATCTTTTATCTAATGCCAGCAAAACTGGTTCTGAAACCATCCTCTGTGATGGCGTTATATCAGAGCTTCTCGGATATCGTTTGAGATTACCTAACAAATATCTTCCAGCCCTTATTAACAGTCACTTTTTTGGAAGATACAGTATAAACTTTGATAAATTCACCTATTACCAGTCCTCCAAAGGTTACGGTCTTTATGGTGACCTTGATTACTGCGACGATCTTAACTACGAGGTTACCTACGAAAAAATGCATACTACAGCTGATGCAGAGCTTATCCAGCTTTATATGGAAAAGCTTCTTTCACTTTGTGTTTCTCTTAATAGCGAAGTGATTGTTCTACAGACTCCTATGAACGAAGCATCATATAACAGTCTTCAGGAAAGCTATGTAAAGGACTATACAGAGTATTTTAGTAATCTGGCAGATTCCTACAAAGGTATACATTTTGAAACAGAGATTCCATGCTATGATAACAGCTTCTTTGGAGATTCCTCTCATTTAAACACTGCCGGAGCACTGAAGTATACTGACTGGTATAATCATAGTTTCCAATAGTGTTCTGACTATTATATCCTCTTAGCATCTATTATGAATTTATTATTCTATCGATGATTGGGGATAATCTATCACTTTGTAACCCCATTTATCAATTCTTGCTCATATTACTTTTGTGCATTTCTGATATTTTTTTATTATATTATGTCTGCTACAATCTAGTACGTTTCTAATTAAAGTAAGCTCGCAAATACATTGAGAAATGATTGCGAGACATTCACAAAACATGAATGAACAGTCAGCTTACGCTTTTAGCGTAGGTGAAATCCACTCCTTACGGAGACTGATTCTTGAAACCTATGCTGAAACTTTGCTTTCATAAAATTCTGCAACGCTAATAACGGAGAAATACTATGAATAATACAGTAGACATGACAGAAGGAAGCCCTGTCAGACATATAATTCTATTTGCCATTCCTATGGTGATCGGTAATATTTTCCAGCAGGTATATAACCTCGTAGATTCTATAATAGTAGGACAATTTGTAGGGGCTAATGCCCTTGCCGCTGTCGGAGCCACAGGTTCAATTAACTTTTTCTTTTTTGCTCTCTGCAATGGAATAGGAACCGGTGGAGGAATAATAGCCTCACAGTATTTTGGCAGAAAAGATAACGATAACGTAAAAAGCTGTATAGCCAATACCGGTTATATAATGTTTCTTTTTCCATTAATTATAGGTATAATAGCCAGTCTTTTAGCAAAAAGTCTTCTAATAATGCTTAAGACTCCTGATGATATCCTGTTCGAAGCTACCAGATATACTCATATTATGTGCCTGGGGCTGATTTTTGTATCCCTGTACAATTATGTTTCATCCATGCTAAGAGCTCTTGGAGATTCCAAATCACCTTTGTATTTTCTGATTGTATCCTCTATTTTAAACGTAGTACTGGATATTATTTTTGTATATAACCTGAAAATGGGTGTATTTGGAGCCGGAATTGCCACCATTATAGCCCAGTTCATGGCAGCCCTTGGCAGCCTTATTTTTGCCATTATGCGTAACCCTTTCTTTAAGCTAAATAAAAAAGATCTTCAGTATAATAAAAATATCGTTTGGAGCGTGGTTCGCTTAGGGGTGCCTATGTCACTCCAGTTTTCTTTAATAGCCATATCTTCCATGGCTGTACAGCGTGTAGTAAACGCCTTTGGTACGATCACAGTAGCTGCTTTTACCGCTACAAACAGAATAGAACAGCTTGTACATATGCCTTACCAGTCACTGGCAAGCTCTCTGTCTACCTACTGTGGCCAGAATTATGGTGCCGGTAAAAATGACCGTGTACTTTATGGGTATAGAAAGACTCTTTTGATGATGAGTATTGTTACTGTAGCCCTGGTTTTTGTAATGTGCTTCTTTGGAAAATCTATTACTTCATTATTTGTTTCAGATGCAGCAGTTATAGAAATGGGTGCTCAGGGCTTAAAAATATGCAGCATATTCTATATCTTCCTTGGCCTCATCTATATTGTCAGAGGTGTATTAAATGGTATAGGAGATGCCTTCTTCTCTTTATTAAATGGTATAGTCGAGGTTATAGGCCGTTTCACTGTCCCGGTCCTTATGACATCTTATATGGGCTTTGGACACCTTGGAATATGGTGGTCAGCAGGTATAGTATGGGGCATAAGTGGCATCACAGCCTGGTTCAGATATTTGAACCGAAAAAAAGTGATTCTTCATTAAAAATCACTAAATCTAATATCATATTAACAGGACTTTTTATAGATATTTAAGAAAATATTATGATGACTATACCTATATGATGTGTTATAATTGGGTTTAGTATGCAGATATAGTTTTTGCATAAAAATAACGGGACATAATTATTAAGGAGGCATTAATAATGAAAAAAAGAAAAATTGCCGTTCTTGTTCTTTTATCCCTTATGGCATGTGCTATGGTATTAACAGGATGTAAGAAGAAGAATAAGAAAAACAAGGATGACAAGCCTAAGACAGAACCAGTAATACAGGTTGTAACTGATGACAACGCTCCAGCAGCAGAAGAAGTTGTTGAAGAAGCTCCAGCAGAGGAAACTCGTGAAGGAATGTACAGAAGTGAGCTTACAAATGAATGGATCGATGAAGCCCTTAAGGATCAGAGACCTATCGCAGTTATGATTGATAACGAAAAGACAGCTCTTCCACATTATGGACTTTCACAGGCTGATATCGTTTATGAGATTACAAACAGCTTAGCAAACGAAGGTGTTACACGTTTCATGGCACTTTTCAAAGATTATAACGCTCTTGGTCAGATCGGTAGTATCCGTAGTACAAGACCTACAAACCTTCAGCTCATTACTGAATGGAACGCTATTATCTGTCATGACGGTGGTCCTTTCTATATCGATGATTATCTTGCAAAAGACTATGTTAACAATATCAGTGGTGAATTCTCTCGTGTAGATAATGGTAAGAGCCGTGAATTTACAGAGTATATTCTTCCTGGTGATGTAGATAAGGGAATTGCTAATCATAAGTATTCAACAACATATAATGATTACTATCCAGGTGCTCATTACATCTTCGCTTCAGAAGCAGAGCCAAACGATCTTACAGGTGATTCAAACTGTAAAGACGCTTCAGTAATCAATATGCCTTATAAGCACAACAAGCCAGTGCTCGAATATGATTCAGCTTCAGACACATACCTCTATTCAGAATATGGCCAGAAGCATGTTGATCCAGGCAATGACAGCAAACAGCTTGCATTCAAGAACTTAATCATTCAGAATGCTCGTTACGTAAAATTCGATGATAACGGATACATGATGTTCCATTCTATCGACTTTAACAGAGATGGTTACTTCATTTCAGGCGGAAAGGCTATTCCAATTACATGGTCAAAGGAAGATGAATTATCTCCTACAAAGTACTATGATCTTTCAGGAAAAGAAATCGTACTTAACACAGGTAAGACATATATAGCTCTTGTTCCAGATGATCTTTGGAAGAATCTTGAAATCAAATAATTGATATTCAAACAAAATAAAAAATGCAACAAATAAAAATGCCACCATACGGTGGCATTTTTATTATCTTATTATCTCAATTTATATATCTCATATGTATCTTCATACATAGTTTTTACAGTCTTAACAATACTAGAATTATTATAGTCCGCTGATATCAATCTTGGCTCTGAGAAATCATATTCTATGCTTCCATCACTTCTAACAATGAAATCACTAAATCTTACTACACCCTCAGCCGAGCAGGTTACTCCATCTGCCTGGGTTATCTGGCATTTATATACCAGATCCAAATCATTGTAATGATATCCGTTTACACCTCCTACCCCTTCATTGGCTACTTTAAAATAAGCCGATATAAGTGAAGGTGTAAGCCATTTAAATGTCGCTTGCTTATTGATATACACAGGCACTAAATTTGCCTCACAGAAAATACGTACTCCATATTCATTGGCATTATTAAAGGCCTGCTTTCCTGCTGCTATAGCTTCCTCTAATATCGCTCCGTCTATTCTTGCAGAATCTGTAAGATAACTGTCTGTATTTCCTACTACATACTCTACTACACATTCCTCTGAAGGAGATTCTATAGCATAATTCTGTTTCAAACATTCATCTTCGCTAAAATAAGCTCTTAGTCTTATAACATCACCGGTCTTATATAATTCCTTAAATTCCTCCGGAGAAAAAACCATATTTTTAATAAAACTGTTATTACTATTATTAGTTATCTCTGCGGTTATGTTAGGGGATATTCCTGAGAACGAAACCTCTATATCTCTGAACAAGTCTTCTTTTGTAAGCACTGTAGCTGTTACCAGACCTGATACGCTAACGTTCTTCGTATCTCCTATTACATCGATCATCAGCTTTTCAGCCAGTTCCTTGTCATAGTCAAAATAAATATTAAATTCTGAACCGTTACTTAAATATCCTTCGATGTCTGTTGTGAATGTAATGCTGTCAAGAAAATCATCATATTCTGACACTTCTATGTCATCCCATTGTATAATAGCTTCCTCGTAGTCTATTCTTGCATCTTCTACTACGTCTGAAAGCCTCTCCATATCCAGCGTAATCTCTGCCGTACCCTTCGTATTATAACCGGAATAACCAACAACACAGTATTTGGAAAGTCTGATTGTTTGATAGGGCATCCTACTGTATAGAATAATTACTACAGCAGCTACTATAAATAGTACGACGGTCAGAATCACAGTTATGGTCATTCGCCGACGCCGTCTTCTTTCCCAGCTTGTCATTTTTCTTTTATTGCTCATTTATTTCCTCATTTTATGATACCAGAATCAATTCATCATTATACCACACACATCTCTGATAGTATACACACTGATGGTATACTAAGATTTGCATTTATATCTCCTAATGGAGCGTCTGCTTTATTATCTATCTCCCCAATAATAGGTATGCCTACTACCTCTGCCTTAACGCTTTCAGGCAGCAAAACCTCTACCTTTCCACATATAACCATATTGGTAATCTCAATATCTCCTACTAAAACAGCATTTCTTAAATCCAGGGTACATTTTCCAAATACAGCCTTTATTGTAGCTCCTTCAAATAATTCTCCATCATATGTAATAGTGCGACTACCAAAATATACTTTTATATCCCTTTGGTATTCCATCGCCCTTTTGCAGTTCTTTAATACCATCTCACGAAGATGTGTACGCTGCTCTGTTTCATCATCACATATTCCGCAATTACAGTTTCTTCCATCATTATGCATCTTTCTATGAGATTCTTTCCTGAAAGTAAAAGAAAAGATTGCTGCAGATATAAACAAAGGAGGCACAAATAAATCGCCTATTCTTCCGAACCTGACAAGACTCTGAAGTCTTAGAAGAATAAATATTCCAACTGCGATCCCAAAAGCCGGTACCAGCTTAACGCCATTACGTACTATATTCAAAGCGCAAGGGATAATTAGCAACAGTGTCCACCAGCCTATAAATACTCGTGGCCCTCCCAGATGAAGGAATATGTTGGCGCCAAAATTCATTGCCATTATTACAAATACTACTGACCATAATATATGACCAAGCTCATGTTTAGAAGGCATAGTATCTCCTTTTCTATTATATTTTATGATTTATTCCCTACGATTTGCCTAAAAGACCTCTTTTAACTTGCAACCCATCTCTTTTAGTATTAAAATGTCTAATATTAGGAGGATGGATATATGGCAAAAGGATTCGGTAAATTTTTAGTTTTTACAGCCCTTGCTACAGCAGTTTGTAGCGGTGTTTATTATTTTTTAACCAATGAAGATAAGGACTATGATCTTGCTTCTGAAGAAGCTGACAAGGATGGTAGCGAAGATTCAAAAGACGGTTTAATGGAAAGCTTTTTCAAGAGTAAAGCTGAGGCTGAGCATGAAAGAGAATATGTATCTCTCAAACCACAGCCAAAAGCTGCTGACATCGTATCAGATGAAAGTGCTCCTGAAAAAACAGACGTTGAAGAACCATCTAAAGAAACAGTTTCAGAAGATCAGGTTTCATCCGCTTCAGGAAACGAGGCCATCAAAGAGGTTGTCACAAAGGTCTGTGAAGAAATAAAAGAAAAACAGACTGAAGAAGCAGACAATGTTGGACTTGTTAAAGATGATACAACAGCTTCCGATTTCGCTTTTAAAGAATTTGAAGAAGCTATCGATAACTAATTCCCAATAAAAGAATGTGTCATTAGACACATTCTTTTTTTAGTTCCAACGCCATTTCTTTCAATTTTTTACCACATTCCTTATCTGTAATAATCATTTCCAGCATTCTTTTAGCGTTCTCAAAATCTGAAAACTTTATAGCAGCATAAGCTATAAGATATTCTACCGTATTTTCGTCCATCCCACATATCGGGAAATTTTCCATTAATCTAGCCTTTACAAAGCCATCATAAGCATGCTTAAATAATTCTCTTTCTTTTTGAGCATATTGTTCAGCAATTTGCTGATTATAATTTGGGGCTCCCTTATAGTCTTCTAGCATGCCGGTAATAAGCCAGGTCATTTTTAAACAAATATAGGCCTTTTCACTTTCCTTTGCATTTTTGACTATTGCGTTCAGCAATGCAGCCTGATATCTTTGCACAGCCTCAGAATAAGTAATAGTAGGTGTGGTAACCTTTTTCAGGTTACTAGGATTTTCGCTAAAATGTTTTCGTATTGCCTCTCCCTGTGCATCTGTTATGTCATTAAAGAATCTCGAAAGAGCTGTATAACCACATTCATAACAGCTAATTACATCATATTTCAATGGCTCAATTCCTTCAAATCTTGGTCTCAAGCTCATATCCATTCCAATTCTTTTTAATGATTTGGCACGTATTGTCCTAGAGGATATATCCTGACCACATACTGGACATTTATAAGATTTATCAAAGAGAAAATCTGCTTCTAACACTTTCCTCACCCCTTCACATATTTACTGAGGAATCTTAAATGAACTCTTAAGAGATACTATACGGTTAAATACCATTGCATCTGCCTTAGAATCCTTTGAATCTACGCAGAAATAACCCTGTCTTACAAACTGGAAGCTGTCATATGCCTTAGCGTCCTTTACAGCTGGCTCGATATAGCATTCCTTAAGAACTGTAATAGAATTTGGATTAATATTCATTGATCCATCTTCTTCGTTATATACGCCCTTTTCCTCATCAATGAGGTTCTCATATAATCTTACTTCAGCCTTAACAGCGGTTTCAGCGTTAACCCAGTGGATAGTTCCCTTAACCTTACGCTCTGTAAAGTTGTTACCACTTCTGGTAGCCGGATCATATGTACAGTGTACACAGGTAACCTTGCCATTTTCGTCCTTCTCAAAAGAAGTACAGGTTACAAAATAAGCGTTCATAAGACGTACTTCATTACCAGGAAACAATCTGAAATATTTCTTTGGTGGTTCCTCCATAAAGTCTTCTCTGTCGATATAAAGCTCTCTTGAGAAAGGTACTTCTCTTGAACCAAGCTCTTCATTTTCAAGATTATTAGGAACTGTGAAATATTCTGTCTGTCCTTCCGGATAATTATCAATAATAAGCTTTACAGGATCAAGAGCAGCCATAATACGTGGTCTCTTAAGCTTAAGATCCTCTCTTATACAATATTCAAGCATTGCATAATCTACGATTGAATTTCCTTTTGATACTCCACAAAGCTCAACGAAATTCTTAATAGATTCCGGAGTAAAGCCTCTTCTTCTTAAAGCAGCGATAGATACCAGTCTTGGATCATCCCATCCGTCAACTATCTTATCCTCAACAAGCTTCTTAATATATCTCTTTCCTGTTACAACATTCTTAAGATATAACTTAGCAAATTCTATCTGCTTAGGAGGCTTCTCATATTCAAGCTCAGTCACTACCCAATCGTAAAGAGGTCTGTGATCTTCAAATTCCAATGTACATATAGAATGTGTTACACCTTCTATAGCGTCCTCAATAGGATGAGCAAAGTCATACATAGGATAGATACACCACTTATCTCCTGTATTATGGTGGCTCATATGTGCTACTCTGTAGATAACAGGATCTCGCATGTTGATATTAGGTGAAGCCATATCAATCTTAGCTCTTAATACCTTCTCTCCATCCTTGTACATACCGTTCTTCATATTTTCGAAAAGCTCAAGATTTTCTTCTATAGAACGGTCTCTATATGGACTATTCTTTCCTGGAACTTCAAAAGATCCTCTATATTCCTTTATTTCATCAGCTGTAAGATCACAAACAAAGGCCTTTCCTTTCTTTATGAGCTTAACAGCTCCCTCATACATCTGCTGGAAATAATTTGATGCAAAGAAAAGTCTGTCTTCAAAATTTGCTCCTAGCCATTCAACGTCAGCTTTAATAGACTCTACAAATTCTATTTTTTCCTTTGTAGGATTTGTATCATCAAATCTAAGATTAAATCTTCCATTGTATTCCTGGCTAAGACCATAATTCAAAAGTATTGATTTTGCATGTCCAATATGAAGATATCCATTAGGTTCTGGAGGGAATCTGGTACATATCTGTTCGTATTTTCCTTCCACCAAATCTTTATCTATT
>JAZUFJ010000044.1:0-7385 GCA_045640645.1 Lachnospiraceae bacterium | reverse complement strand
CTGTTCCAAAGCTTTCTAAAGAATGAATATGACCTATCATAGAAACACCTCGCTTTTATCATAAAAAACCAAATACATTCGAGCAAGCTCAATGTATTATAACAAAAAGCATTTCTGGAAGACCCAGAAATGCTTTTTAATAATCATTTGCAAATAGCCTACTGTGCTTCGATAGCTCCAACAGGACAAGCACCTGCACATGATCCACAGCTTACGCATGCGCTTTCTTCAATTTCAAACTTGCCATCGCCAGCTTTGATAGCGCCAACAGGACACTGTCCTTCACATGTACCACAGCTGATGCAAGAATCAGTAATTACATATGCCATAATATTACCTCCTACATTATTAATAACAAAATTTGTGAAACTAAAATCACTAAAGATATTTTAATATAGATTAATAACAGATACAAGCATATAAAATGTAAAGATTGTCTGATTTTTTTATAAACATTTATATTAATTGGTAAAAAAGTGATAAAATTAGTTAGACAAATTAAAGTATGAATAGTGATTAACAAAAGTATATGGTACAATAGAAATGATTATATGGAATTATATAATACGAAAGGAGAATAGATTATGAAAAGAATAGGTATGCTTACAAGTGGTGGTGATTGTCAGGCACTTAACGCAGCAATGAGAGGTGTTGTAAAGTCACTGCATAATAGTAATGAGGATGTAGAAATATATGGTTTTTTAGAGGGCTACAGAGGTCTTATCTATGGAAACTTTAAAATGCTTACAAGTGCAGATTTTTCCGGAATCCTTACAAAAGGCGGAACAATTCTTGGCTCATCAAGAACTCCTTTTAAGACTATTCAGGATCCTGATGAAAACGGACTCAACAAAGTAGAAGCAATGAAACAGAATTACTACAAGCTTCGTCTTGATGTTTTGGTAATATTAGGTGGAAACGGAACACATAAAACAGCTAACCTTTTAAGAAAGGAAGGCCTTAATGTTATCACTCTTCCAAAGACAATCGATAACGATTTATGGGGAACAGATATGACCTTTGGTTTCCAGTCAGCTGTTAATATTGCAACAGATTGTATTGACTGTATCCATACAACAGCTTCTTCTCATGGAAGAGTATTTATAGTAGAAGTTATGGGACATAAGGTAGGTTATCTTACACTTAACGCAGGTATGGCAGGTGGAGCAGATATTATTCTCATACCAGAAATACCATACGATATAGATAAGGTAGTAGAGGCTATAGATAAACGTAACCAGAACGGTTCAAAGTTTACTATTATAGCTGTAGCAGAGGGCGCAATCTCAAAAGAAGATGCAGCACTTTCTAAGAAAGAATACAAAAAGAAGATGGAAAGCTATAAGTATCCATCTGTTTCATATGAGATCGCTGCAAGAATAGAAGAGAAAACTGGAAAAGAAGTAAGAGTAACAGTACCAGGTCATACTCAGCGAGGTGGATCTCCTTGTCCATATGACAGAGTATTTGCCAGCCGTTTAGGTGCTGAGGCAGGAGAGCTTATATTAAAGGGTGAATACGGCTTCATGGTAGGATATAAGAATAGAGAAATTGTAAAGGTACCTCTTGAAGATGTGGCTGGAAAGCTTAAAATGCTTGAGCCAGATGCTTCTATAATTAAGGAAGCTAAGCTTTTAGGTATTAGTTTTGGAGATTAATAGACAGGAGTAACAAATGTCTTATACGGCTTTGTATAGAAAATGGCGTCCGGACAATTTTAATGACGTTAAAGGACAGGATGCTGTTGTTACAACACTCAAAAATCAAATATTATTAGATCGAATAGGTCATGCGTATTTATTTTGTGGTACCAGGGGAACGGGAAAAACTACTATAGCAAAGATAATGGCAAAAGCCGTTAACTGTGAGAATAATAAGGATGGAAGTCCTTGTAATGAATGTGCCAGCTGCAGAGCTATTGCAGCTGGTAATTCAATGAATGTCGTAGAAATAGATGCGGCATCGAATAATGGTGTAGATAGTGTACGAGAAATAATCGAAGAAGTATCATATTCTCCTACTGAGGGAAGATATAAAGTATATATTATCGATGAGGTACATATGCTTTCACCAGGCGCTTTTAATGCTTTGCTGAAAACTCTGGAGGAGCCCCCTGCTTATGCAATGTTTATTTTAGCTACGACAGAGGTTCATAAAATACCTGTTACGATATTATCCAGATGTCAGAGATATGATTTTAAAAGAATATCAATCGAGACAATAACAGAACGTTTGAAGGAATTAGTACAGGCGGAGCAAATAGATGCTGAAGAGAAGGCTTTGAGATATATAGCTAAGTGTGCAGATGGAGCCTTAAGAGATGCTCTTAGTCTGCTTGACCAGTGTGCAGCATTTTATATTAATGAAACCCTTACCTATGACAGGGTATTGGATACGCTTGGCGCAGTAGATACAGAAATTTTTTCAAAGCTTTTAAGATGTGTTATAGCTACCGATGTTATAGAAGCACTGAATATAATAGAGGAGGTAGTTACAACAGGAAGAAATCTGTCTCAATTTGTATCAGATTTCACATGGTATTTACGTAATCTTTTATTAGTGAAATCTGCTTCAGATATGGATGATATAGATGATGCTCTGGATATGTCAACAGAGGCAATAGAAAGAATAAAAGAAGAAGCGGATATTATACACGCAAGTACCTTAATGAGATATATCCGTATCTTTTCAGATCTGTCAAATGACCTGAGATATGCTACTCAAAAACGAGTGATTATAGAGCTTGCAATAGTAAAATTATGTAAGCCCTGTATGGAGGATAATACGGAATCACTTTTAGAGAGGATTCGTGTATTAGAGGAAAAGATTAGTAAAGGCGTATATGTTAAGGCGGCTTCGACAGGTGAAGAAGACGAAGAAAACACTTCAGAGGATGAAGATGAATCTGAGGAGATGACAGAGAAGCCTGAGCTGCCAAAGGCCTTATCTGAGGATATAAAAAAAATAGTAGCTATGTGGCCTGAGATATTATCAGAAATGCATGGAGGGGTGAAGCCTTTTTTAAAGAAAGCCCAGCTTACTGCAAAAGAAGAAAATAAGCTTACTATTGTAGTAAAAAATGAAAACGGAAATGAAAGCGCATATCTTAACAGAGATGTACAAAAAAATATTATAGCCGATAGCTTTAGGAGAGCTATTTCAAAGGATGTAGACTTTGAAATAATTGGACTTGAAGCTAATCAAAGCTTTAAAAAATCATTTGTTGACTTAAGTAAAGTTATAAAAATGAAAATAGAAAAAACAGATAATGTATAATTTTGGAGGTAGAAGATGGCAAAACGTGGTGGATTTCCAGGTGGAATGGGTATGCCAGGAAATATGAACAATTTGATGAAGCAGGCACAAAAAATGCAGCGTCAGATGGAAGAAAGTCAGAAAGCTCTTGAAGAAAAGGAATTTACAGCTTCAGCAGGTGGCGGAGCCGTAGAGGTAACTGTTTCAGGAAAGAAAGAAATAACAAAGGTTAAATTAAAAGAAGAAGTAGTAGATCCAGATGATATTGAAATGTTAGAGGATCTTATAATGGCAGCTTGCAATGAAGCTTTAAGAAAAATGGAAGAGGAAACACAGAACGCTATGAGCAAGCTTACAGGAGGACTTGGTGGAATGTCAGGTCTTGGAGGACTTCCTTTCTAATGGATATTTATAGTGGATATATTAATAAGCTGATAGCAGAGCTGTCGATTTTACCTGGTATAGGATCAAAATCTGCGCAGAGACTGGCATTTCATATTATAAATATGCCAAAGGAAAGTGTGGAAAAACTTGCAAATGCCATGATAGATGCGAGAACCAATATTAAATATTGTAAGCACTGCTTTACTCTTACTGATCAGGAGATCTGCCCTATATGTTCAGATACCTCTCGTGATCATAAGCAGATTATGGTGGTGGAAAATACAAGAGACATGACAGCATATGAAAAAACCAGAAAATATGAGGGCGTATATCATGTTCTGCATGGCGCGATCAATCCTACATTAGGTATAGGACCAAATGACATCAGGCTATCAGAGCTGTTAAAAAGGCTTCAGCATGATGTGGATGAGGTAATTATAGCGACCAATTCAAGTATAGAAGGCGAGACAACAGCCATGTACATAAGCAAGCTGATAAAACCATCTGGTATAAAGGTAACAAGAATAGCAAGCGGAGTACCAGTAGGAGGAGAGCTTGAATATATTGATGAAGTCACACTTTCAAGGGCGCTTGATGCAAGAATAGAGCTTTAATCAGATTCTGATTTTAATTAATTTAAAAACGAAAAGGAGAATACTATGAGCATTGAAATTAGTAATTTTGGAGTAGCTAAGGATGGAAGCGAGATCAAGCTTTACACTATCACAAATAAAAATGGTATGGTAGCTAAGCTTACAAATATCGGAGCAATTTTAGTATCATTACTTGTTCCGGATAAAGCAGGAGATGTAAAGGACGTTGTTCTGGGCTTTGATAGTGGAGAAGAATATTATGGAAATGGAAGCTTTTTCGGAGCTACTATCGGAAGAAGCGCAAACAGAGTAGCAGATGCTAAATTTAGCATTGATGGTGTTACATATAATCTTTGTGTAAACGATAACGCAAATAATCTTCATTCTGATAAGGATAATGGTTTCCATAAGCGTATATGGTCAGCAGAGACTGGTGAGAACTGTGTAAAGTTTTCTCTTTTCTCAGAGGATATGGATATGGGCTTCCCTGGAAATCTTAATATTTCAGTTACATATACTCTTACTGATGACAATGCTTTAGAGCTTCATTATGAAGGTGTTTGTGATAAGAAATCATATCTTAACATGACCAATCATACATATTTTAATCTTGCAGGACATGATAGCGGATGTATGGAAGATACAATCCTTACTATTAATGCAAAGAACTATACACCTGTAGTAGAGGGCGCTATTCCAACTGGAGAAATCGCAAGTGTAGAGGGAACACCTATGGACTTTACAGCTCCAAAGGCTATCGGAAAAGAAATAGAAGCAGATTTTGAACAGTTAAAGCTTGTTCAGGGATATGATCACAATTATGTTATTGATAACTATACAGGAGAATTGAGAAAGATAGCAGAGGCAGAGGCAGCTGGAAGAAAAATGGAAGTATATACTGACCTTCCAGGAGTACAGTTCTATGCTGGAAACTGTATTTCACCTGAAACAGGAAAGGGAAATGCAAAATACGATAAGAGACATGCTTTCTGTTTAGAGACACAGTACTATCCAAATTCAATTAATCAGGAAGGTTTTTATAAACCAGAATTTGATGCAAACGAAAAATATGATACAACAACAATTTATAAATTCATCTAAGGAGTAATATAAAATGCTCATAAGAGAAAATATTTCGGACTATATTAATAAAGATATCAGATGCAGCTGTGGTCGTATTCATAGATGTAATATAGGTGATATCATTGTAAAAAAGGGAGCAACAATACAGCTCACTACACTATTACATAAATATCATAGTAAAAGACCTTTAATGGTATGCGATGAGACAACCTATGAAATAGCTGGAAAAGCTATAGAAGATCTATTAGAAAGAAATAGTTTTAATTATGAGATATTTATTTTCCCTACAAAAACACCAAGCGCAGACATGGAAGCATGTCTGCTGCTTGAGCGAAATTTAGCTAAGGATATTGATTTAATTATAGCTGTAGGCTCTGGAACAGTTAACGATGTATGCAGATATGTGAGCTATAAAAAAGAATTGCCATATTTTATTTATGGTACAGCTCCTTCTATGGATGGTTTTGCTTCAGATGTAAGCCCTCTTATTGTTAATAATCTAAAGACTACATATTCAGCCCATGTGCCTACTGCTATTATTGGTGATATTGATATTTTAAAGGATGCTCCTTTGGATATGATAGCTGCAGGAGCAGGGGATATTTTTGGAAAGTATACTTGTTTATGTGATTGGAAATTATCACATATTGTAACAGGGGAATATTATTGTGAAGAGATAGCAGAGCTGGTAGCGCACTCAATTGAGGTAGTAGTGGACAGCTGTAAGAAGATAGATACTGATAGGGAAGCAGCTGTAGAAAGTATAATGGAAGGTCTGATCTTATCAGGTATAGCTATGGCTTATGCCGGAAATTCAAGACCAGCTTCCGGATCAGAACATCACTTATCACATTATTGGGAAATGATGTTTTTGTTTGATAATAAGAAGCCAATTTTCCATGGCACAAAGGTGGGCATTGGAACTGTAGTAGTTCTTAAACTGTATGAGCAGTTTAAAAAGATGCAGCCTGATTATGAAAGGGCATTTAATATTGCAGAAGCTTTTGACCGTGAAAAATGGGATCTTAAAATGAAGGAATACTATAAGCAGGCTGTGAACGGTGTTCTGGAGCTGGAGGACAAGATCCAGAAGAATTCCGAAGAGAATGTAAAGGAAAGACTTGAAAAGGTAAGAAATTGTTGGGAAGAAATTGAAAAATTGATCAATACATTGCCATCTTCAGAATATGTAACAGAGCTTTTAAAAACAATAAAGGCTCCGGTTCTTCCATCTGAAGTGGGAGTGTCAGATGATGAAATACGTAGAGCTGTAATATGTGCAAAGGAACTTAGAAACCGATATGGATTATTACAGATGCTATACGATTTTGGTATGATAAATGAATATGCTAAAATGGCAGTCGATCTTTCAAAAAAAGATTGAATTAATATAAAGGTGATTGGTAATGAAAAAAAGAAAGAAAATATGGGCATCCAGCCAGAATAATTTATATATAAGAATAGTTGCCGGAGGATATGTGGCCTATTTAGGATACCAGATATTTAAGGATAGAGATCCTTTGGCATCAGGATATATGTTTTTTATGATATGTGCTTTTCTGTTTATGGTGATAGGTGCAGGAGTAATAGCTCTAAGTGTTAAGATGCTGATGAAAAAGGAATATGGTCCAATAGAAAATGAAGAGGACCAGGATATAAGTGAACAGGAAGAAACAAATGTTGAAGAATAAGGGGAAAGGCTCCAGTAAGAAGCAGAAGGATCAGCTTTCTGTTATACTAGCAGGGGTAGTAATGTACTCTGTTGTTCTCATAGCAGTGCTTATAGGGACTTATGTGGGAATAGAGTATGTCATAAAAAGAAATATGAACATTTCAAACGCTGGAAATAGCGTGAAAATGTCAACTGTCAATACATTAGAAAAATCAGATAATAAAAAAGCGCTGGAAAATGAAAAAGCTAAGGAAAAAGATAGCAAAGAAGATTATAAAGAGACAGACGCTAAAAATGAGATAAAAGGAAAACATGTCCTGGACAACGGATATATTAATTATGATAAAATAGTTTTTAAGCCTCGGAAGAGGAATGCGACCTATAAATGGGATGATACG
>JAZUFJ010000043.1:0-4130 GCA_045640645.1 Lachnospiraceae bacterium | reverse complement strand
AAGGTGACTGAGAGGGCAAGAAAATAGAAACAAGAGTAGAACGCGAATATATAAGGCAATTAATATGACAATTACCGAAAAAGCAGAATTAATAATCAGAGATATAAAACAGGAAACAAGTGTTAATCCTATACTAATTTTTAAGCATATAGCTTCGAAAGAATACGTGAGTATCCACGGACCAGAACATCATGTTTTGGATGGTGCGAGCTTGCTGGTAGCCTATAAGAATGCTGGCGGGGGTATTGATATTGACATTGCTCTTGAGAAGATAATGAGCGAAGGCCTAAGAATGCCAGGCGCGATGTGTGGATTATGGGGTATTTGTGGAGCCATAACTTCAATTGGAGCAGCGCTGGCGATTATCGATGGTACAGGGCCTTTATCTACTGATGGTACATGGGGCGACCACATGTTATATACTTCAAAGGCAATCGGTGAGTTAGGTGTAATCAATGGCCCAAGATGCTGTAAGCGAGATGCTATGATAGCTTTTAAAAATGGGATTGAATATGTAAATAGTAATTATGGTGTGCATCTGGAGTATGAACCCGTGAAGTGTGATTATTCCAATAAAAATGAGCAATGCATAAAAGAAAAATGTCCTTATTATAAATAATCGAGCGCAGGTATGAAGGTGGGTATCGTCCTGCAAGGGGAACTAAAGAATGACCAATCAAAATACAAAAAAGAGAATATGCTTTGTAATTGGCTTAAACGTGATAGCGCTATTGCTATCATTGATTGTGTTTAAGCCTTTTTTTGAAGAAAACGACGATTTGTTTTTATCTATGATATGTGAGGGTGCGTTTGGAAAACCTGACTATCATATGATCTATACAAATGTGATACTGGGACGGGTACTTGTAGCGATTCTTAGCATTTTTCCAAGTATACGTGCCTTTATATCGGTTCAGTATATTTTGATATTTATATCATACTGTTTTATCTGTTATTACCTGTGTGAAAAGAAATATGGTTATTTTTATTCATTTATACTAGTGATTGCAACCTTTTATGAATGCTATGTGTCTTTCCAGTATACAAAAAGTGGAACCATTGTTACTATAGCAGGATATTTGCTATTGTTTGAGGCAGTAGCCCTTGGAAGCGTTATCAAAGAAAGAACATCTGGAGGAGCAATCAAAGCCAGCATAGAAGAAAATACAATCAAAGCTGGCACGATGGATGAGGATTGCACAGCTAACTCGGAAGAATATTATAGTACATTAATAAAGCGAAAAAGAATAGTATTCTGGATTGCCGGTACCTTTTTAGCATTAATGGGCTTTATGATTAGGGATGAAGCTTTCATGTTAGCTTCCATTCCAGCGTTGATTCTTGGTATATATATCTTTCTTTCTGATGTTACGAACAAACATAGTAAGGCTTATGATATAAATAGAGTAGATAACTTTGAGCCAACATTTGAAAAGAGTGGTTCGAAAAATATAGCTAAAGAAGAAACAAAAAATATCGAGGATAAAACAAACGACATATTGAAAAAATGTGTGAAGATTCTCCCCCAATATATAAAGGTCTTTGCTCCTGCTTTTATTCTTATTATAACAAGCTTTGCGATAGACAAGTATTCATATAAGACTGATGCCGGTTGGGACTGGTTCATGAATTATAATGAAATACGTACTGACCTGGTAGATGATAGAGCGGATCTGTTTGATACAACAGTATTTAAGGATGAGCTTGAGAAGATAGGCGTTTCAGAAAACGATGCTTTTATCTATATCACATGGCAGTTTGGCGATGACAGTGTATTTAATGAGGAGCTCATGCAGAAGATGCTTGATATAAGGCCTATTCGTGCCATGGGCATGGCTTTTGTGAAAGCTTTTGTTGCTCACTGTCATGAAGAGTTTTATTCAAAATATGCAATATATGTTGGCTTCCTGATCCTGTTTATAATTGGTATTATGGGAATATTGGGATACAGCAAAAAAGACAGATTGTTACCGATTACTTTTATGATACTGAATTTGATAGCAATTTTCGCTATATTATTTTACTTTGAATTTGCAGAGAGATGGAATCACAGAATTTTAGGTGCATTATTTATTCCTTTTAGTTTTACAACAATTTATTTCCTTACAAAGATTGTAGTAAAAAAAGAAATACTAAATAATAGCTTCTGCATTTTAGTTTCAGTTATCTTATTAGCAATCAATTTGGGACTGATTTTATCTAACCGTTTTGACTACAATGCATATAAACGAAACGAGCCTAATCCAGTGCCTGTATATGAATATGTGGCAGAACATAAGGATAATTTCTTTGTACTGGACACGTTCACGTTCCAGAACATAAATAAATACAATATATTTGATGCTTTTAGGGCTGGAAGCCTTGAAAATGCAATGGTAATAGGTAGTTGGTACGCTAATTCTCCTATTACGAAGCAGGTTACCAGAAAATTTGGCTTTGAAAATCCATATGAGGCATTGGCAAAATCACAAGGAAATGTTATTCTTATCGATAACCTCTATCCTGAAAGGAAGGCAGAATATCTTTCAGAACATTACGATGGCGAATATGTAATGCAGGAGATAGAGGTACCGGAGCTAACAGAATATACATGCTATGTGCCAGAGAATGTGACCAGATAATTACAGTGATGCAAGACCTCTCAGTCAGCTAGCGCTGACAGCTCCCCTGGAAGGGGAGCCAGTGAAAGAGGAAGGTTTTATACTAAGTTCAAACTATATTGATGATTTCAAATCTGTAGCAGTTTGAAATCATTTAGGAGGCAAATCATGAAATTTACAAAGATGCAAGGTATCGGTAACGATTATGTTTATATTAACGGTTTTGAGGAAAAAATAGAGAATAAAAGTGAGATAGCTAAGTTTGTAAGTAATAGAAACTTTGGAATCGGTGCAGATGGAGCGATTTTTATTAATCCATCAGATAAGGCTGATCTGGAGATGGAAATGTATAATGCTGATGGCTCAAGATCTGAAATGTGTGGCAATGGTATCAGATGTGTAGCAAAGTTCGCATATGACAATTGTCTTGTAGATAAGACAGAGATTACGATTGAATCAATGGGTGTTGTAAAGACTTTAAAGCTCTTTACCGTAAAGGAAAGCGAGAAGGCGCTTACAGGTCTTAAATTTAGTAAGAGAAAAGATGGAATGATGGTTGATACTGTAAGGGTAGATATGGGAGAGCCAATCCTTGTACCAGAGCAGATTCCATTTGATCCTTCTCTTATTACATCTAGCCAGGGAAATGCTAACCAGCAAGTGAACACAAAATACCAGAGTGTAAACCCAACCCTTTCAATAGATTCTGAGTATTCCCATCCTATAACAGTTGATGGCGTAAATTTTGTTATGACACCTGTATCGATGGGCAATCCTCATGCAGTAATGTTTATTGATGATGTTAAGAATTTCCCTCTCGAGGAGCTTGGACCTCAATTTGAGAATCACCCATGTTTCCCTAGACGAGTGAACGCAGAATTTGCTAAAATCATTGACAGACAGAATATTGAGATGAGAGTATGGGAACGTGGTACTGGAGAAACCCTTGCATGCGGAACCGGTGCTACTGCAACAGGCATCGCAGCAATGCTCAATGGCTATACAGATAATAAAGTGACTCTTCACCTTCTAGGCGGAGACCTGATCATAGAATGGGATAAGGATAGCAATCACGCTTTCATGACAGGAAAAGCCAGAACCGTCTTTGAGGGTGAGATATAATATATTCAAATCTGAATTAAAATGTCAGCAATAGAAAAAGCAGATTTAAATCATAGAAAAAGCAATACAAAACAAGATATGAATTAATGAGACAAATATAAGAAATTCAAAACAGAATTCTACGAGGTGACAAACATAATGATTAAAGTACCAGAAATTTTTGGAAGCATGGTTTTCAATGATGATATCATGCGAGAAAAGTTACCAAAGGATATATACAAATCTCTCCATAAGACTATTGAAGATGGAAAAGATCTTGATATAACCGTGGCAAACGTAGTAGCTATAGCTATGAAGGATTGGGCTATTGAAAAAGGAGCAACACACTATACTCACTGGTTCCAGCCTCTTACAGGTATTACAGCTGAGAAGCATGACAGCTTTATTTCTCCTCAGTCTGATGGACGT
>JAZUFJ010000042.1:0-3965 GCA_045640645.1 Lachnospiraceae bacterium | reverse complement strand
TCAAGTCCTGAGAATACCATACGGATTACCCAGAAGAAGATAATATCATATCCTGTAACCAATACATTTGTAGGATAGAAGTAATCAAATTCCTCTGTCTTTTCTGGCCAGCCAAGATTAGAGAAAGGCCAAAGAGCTGAAGAGAACCATGTATCAAGGGTATCCTCATCCTGTTTCATCTTTCCGCCACACTTAGGACATGTATGCTGCTCATCTCTTGAAACAACCATTTCACCACAATCTTCACAGTAATAAGCAGGTATTCTGTGTCCCCACCAGAGCTGACGTGAAATACACCAGTCTCTAATATTCTCTAACCAATGTAAATATGTCTTATCAAATGATTCTGGAACAAATTCAAGAGAGCCAATATTTTCATCTACTCTGCCTTCTCTTGTTGATTTCAGAACCTCAATAGCCGGTTTTGCAAGCTCTTCCATAGCTACGAACCACTGCTGTTTTGCCATTGGTTCGATAGTAGTCTTACATCTGTCATGTGTTCCTACGTTATGAGAATGGTCCTCAACCTTTACCAACAATCCTAAAGCAGAAAGGTCATCTACCATCTGTTTTCTAGCTTCATATCTGTCCATTCCTGCATACTTAGGACAGATATTATTCATTGTAGCGTCATCGTTCATAGCATTGATAATATCAAGATTATGACGCTGACCTACCATGAAATCGTTAGGGTCATGTGCAGGAGTAATCTTTACTACACCTGTACCGAACTCTTTATCAACATAAGCATCCCTGATCATAGGAATTTCCTTGTTCATAAGAGGAAGAACAACAGCCTTTCCTTCAAGAGATGTATATCTTTCATCATCTGGGTTAACAGCTAAAGCAGCATCACCAAGTAATGTCTCAGGACGTGTTGTAGCTACTACTACATAATTATTATCATCAGGGTTCTCACAAGCCTTGCCATTAATCATAGCTTCAGCTTCTTTTGTTCCAGCTATAGGATATTTAATATGCCAGAAATGTCCTGCCTGTTCCTCATGCTCTACCTCAGCATCTGAAATAGTTGTTTTACATACAGGACACCAGTTTACGATTCTGTTGCCCTTATAGATATAGCCTTTTTCATATAACTTGATAAATACCTCTTCAACTGCTTTTGAACAGCCTTCATCCATGGTAAATCTTTCTCTATCCCAATCACATGAAGAACCTATTTTCTTAAGCTGTTCTACAATTGCATGACCATATTCATCTCTCCACTCCCAGGTTTTCTGAAGGAAGCCTTCTCTTCCAAGCTCCTTTTTATCGATTCCCTGCTTCTTAAGAGCTTCTGTAACCTTAACCTCTGTTGCGATAGCTGCATGGTCTGTACCAGGCATCCATAAAGCATTATAGCCCTGCATTCTCTTAAATCTGATAAGAATGTCCTGCATTGTATTATCAAGAGCATGACCCATATGAAGCTTACCAGTGATGTTTGGTGGTGGCATAACAATAGTAAAACGTTTCTTACTTCTATCTACTTCTGCATGGAAATACTTCTTTTCCATCCATTTCTGATATAATCTTTCCTCAAGTCCATGAGGATCATATGTTTTTGCTAATTCTTTACTCATTTCTGTTTCTCCTTAACTCATCTCATTTTATTTATTTTTCTTATACTTTGTACCTATTTTTTGTAATCTTACTCAGCACGTTCCTCAAGAAGATTTTCAGCCTCCTCTACAGAAACCTCTATCTCTGTTTTTTCATTATCATTTTCTGCATCAGCTTCTGCATTTTCAGTGATTTCATCACTAATATCTTCAGAGTTATTTGCTTCAGCTTCTGTGCTGACATTTTCTACATCTTCAGTCTCTGTGCTAGCAGTTTCTGCATTTGCAACTTCTGTGGTAGAAGCCTCTACGCTGATATTTTCTGTGCTATCCTCTTCTACGCTGGCATCCTCACCATCAGATACCATGACCTGATTACGTCCATTCTGCTTTCCACGATAAAGACGTTCATCAGCTCTGTTAATCTGCTCTGCCACATTGCCCTTAGAATCACCTTGAACAACACCAAAGGTCATAGTTACAGAATGCTCAACTCCATCATAAGGAACCTTATTATCCCTTACCTTCTGAAGTATCTCTGCTGTCTTTAATCCGGCAGACAGCTCATCCATATTTTCAAATATCAATAAAAATTCTTCTCCGCCCCAGCGGACGACGAATCCGCTCTTATGCATTTCAGTGCTTAAAACAGATGCAACCTGCTTTAATACTTCATCACCGCATTCATGTCCAAAATTATCATTAAACTTCTTGAAGAAATCAATATCGCCAATAGCCATAGAATACTTAATGTAATTCTTTCTGATTTCATCAAGACGCTTTTCTCCGCTTCGTCTATTGAAAAGCCCTGTAAGTGGATCTCTTTCTATCTGTCGTCTTAGAGCCACCTGAACCTTAATAATTGCTTTTCCAATCTCGCCAAATTCATCCTCGCGCCCCGCAACTATAGGATCAAGTGATGTATAGAAAGAACCTTCAGACAGATCTCTAAGGAAAGCCATGATTCGCTTTATTACTCTTACGATCTTTGAAGCAAAGCCCACGATGAAAGCTGCTGTAATAACCAGTGCTAAAAGAATCAATGCAATATATTTAAATATCTCATCATGGATAGTTTTCTTTGCATCTATAGCCTTTGAGGCAACACCTATCATACCCACACAATCCTGCCCATTTTCAGAGAATATAGGCTGATAATATGAATAATAATCCTGGTGATTGATAGTAACATTGTCATAAAACTTTGACTGTCTGCCCTCAAAAACATCATCAAATATCTGGGTATTTACTCCAGAATAAAGGAATCGGTTTCCTTCGCCATCGTTAATAGTGGTAAGCAGTCTTGTATCATAAAAAATAATACTTATTTCTACACCGGTTTTCTCTTTAATAGCATCTAAAACCTCATAATTACCGCTAAGAAGAACATCTCCTTTATAAAGCTCAGTATTTTTACCATCAAGTATTACATTGTAATCGCCTGGGTATACTGTTTCATATGTGAGCACCACCATAGTGGCTACATCTATCAAATTGGTTCTTGTATTTTCCTTTAAACTGTCATAGAGCCTGAATGAGCTATATAACATTGTAATAAGACCGAACAGTAAAAGCGGAACAAGTGTCATAGCTAAAAATGTTCCATAAAGGCTCTGTTTACTTCTTTTCCTTATTTTTTCAAGCTTCATTTTCGACTCCTTTCCAGCATTAACAATGCTTTATATGCTATGGTAACGAGAAAAATACATATGCCTACACAGATGCATTTAACAGCTGCTAATCAGCTGATAAAGCTCGTAAAATATCTTCTATCACTAATCTCAAAACAAGATACACATAGACCATGATATAATACCACATTTTACATTCTCATAGAAGTATTTTATAAAAATTTTAAATGTATTAAAAAAGAAGCCCGAAGGCTTCTTTTTAGGTTTACATTATATTTTCTTTCAGCATATACATTTTAAAGTATCGCTTTTACTTTATTCCTGCCACTAGCTCTCCATCCTTGAGATCAATAAAGATTATATCATCCGGTTTGACCTGATCGGACAAAATAAGACGGGCAGCCAGAGTTTCTACATACTTCTGGACAAATCTCTTAAGAGGTCTTGCTCCATATACAGGGTCATAACCATTATCTACTACATAGCTTTCTGCTTCTTCGCTAAGCTCAATCCTAAGCTTTCTATCTGAAAGTCTTTCATTAAGCTCATCCATCAGAAGCTTGATTATTCCGCCTATATTAGCCTTTGTTAAAGGCTTAAATAATATTGTCTCATCCAGTCGATTTAAGAATTCCGGTCTGAAATGTGCTCTCAAATCATACATTACCTTTTCTTCAGCTTCCGGCTTTATTTCACCATCTTCACTGATTCCATCCAAGAGATATTCTGAACCTATATTGCTGGTCATGATAAGAATAGTATTTTTAAAATC
>JAZUFJ010000041.1:0-2395 GCA_045640645.1 Lachnospiraceae bacterium | reverse complement strand
AAAACACTTATCTCACAGCTTATCTTATTCTCTCTGGGAAGCCTACCTTCTTCTGAACCTTTCTTAAGGTCTTATTTGAGAAATATGTTGCCTTTTCAGCGTTCTCTTTAATTATTTCATCTATATAAGCCTTATCCTTTTCAAGCTCTGCTACTCTGTCCTGAAGTGGTTTAAGGACGCTTACAACAGCTTCGCCAACTGCCATCTTAAAGTCGCCGTATCCCTTGCCCTCAAATTCCTTTTCAACTTCCTTTGCGCTCTTCTGTGTACATGCTGAATAAATATCAATAAGGTTTTTCACACCTGGCTGTTCATCTCTATATACAATCTGAGCCTCTGAATCTGTTACCGCTCTCTTGAACTTTCTCATAATAGTATCAGGATCATCCATAAGATATATTGAAGCATTAGGGTTCTCATCTGATTTGCTCATTTTCTTACTAGGATCCTGTAAGCTCATTATCTTAGCTCCTACTTTGCCAATATATGCTTCTGGTACTGTAAATACATCTCCATAAATAGCATTAAATCTCTGAGCCAGGTCTCTGGTAAGCTCCAAATGCTGCATCTGGTCGATACCAACAGGAACAACATCTGCCTGGTATAATAAAATGTCTGCAGCCATAAGCACTGGATATGTAAATAATCCTGCGTTAATATTATCTGCATGCTTAGCAGATTTATCCTTAAACTGTGTCATACGCTGAAGCTCGCCCATATATGTAAAACAGTTTAATATCCATGCCAGCTCTGCGTGACCTGATACATGTGACTGATAATAAATACAGTTTTTCTTTGGATCAAGTCCTGCAGCAATATATAAAGTAAGCAGCGCTCTGGCTCTTTTCCTAAGCTCTGCCGGGTCCTGTCTGACAGTAATAGAATGCATATCTACTACAGAGTAAAAGCATTCATATTCATCGCTTAATGTAACCCAGTTTTTCAGAGCTCCAAGATAGTTACCTAATGTAAGGTTACCTGTTGACTGCATTCCTGAAAATAATACTTTTTTATCGCCTATCATTTCTTCACCTCATATAATTCATAAAAATTTCAATCATTTTAGTTTATCATTTGCACAATTTTCCGTCAAATAAAACAATCACTCTGCTTTTAATATAACAACAGACCTTCCCTCGACATTTATCCTGTCCTTTAATATCTCGTCTGGCTTTCTTTCATTTTCCTCTGTTGTCATTATCACTTTCCATTTTTTGCCTTTTGCAGGCTTTGGCAGAGCAAACATATTCTCTTCCCAATACATATTATAGGCAAGATATATGATATCATCCGATGCCGGATCGGCATATTTCTCACACAGCATTATGCCTATATGCCTTAAATAGCTTTCAAGCTTCGGGTACCAGGCCTCGCTGCCATGCAATGACATATCCGGATAACCACAGGATAGCCCGTCCATCATCTTTAATTCCTTATCCATATGGAAAATATTATATTCCTTTCTCAATCGGATAAGCGCAGATGTATAATCCATTATCTCCTGCTTCTTACTGTTCATGCTCCAGTTAAGCCAGGTAACCTCATTATCCTGACAATAGGCATTATTATTACCCTGCTGGGTATTAAGCATTTCATCTCCGGATAATAATACCGGAGCAGCCTGTCCCAGTAGCAGCATGCATAAAGCATTTTTCACCTGCTTTATTCTAAGATTTGTAACAGTCTTTTTCTTTGTAGCTCCTTCATATCCACAGTTCCAGCTATAGTTATTGTTAGTACCATCCCTGTTTTCTTCACCATTCATCTCATTATGCTTATAATCATAAGAAACAAGATCAAGAAGTGTAAAGCCTTCATAACTGGTAATATAATTAGCTCTCTTTATCCTTGAAGGATTAGCCTTAAAGCCATCTACAAAGCTATGAAGAGTATCCTCATCCCCTTTTAAGAACCGTCTTAAAGTATCAGAATAATCTCTTGCTAATAATACAATATTTTCATTGATTCCGCTCATATGCTGGACCTGATATATTGAATCTGTAACAAAATACAGCTTTGTATCCATAAGCAGCATATCACAGGAAAGTGATTGCACTGGTAAAGATTCACCTAAAAGCTTAAAACCATCTACATGGTATTCACATACCCAGTAGTGAAGAATCTGTTCTATCAGGCTACTATTAAAGCTTCCCGGAAAATAGAACTGCATTATAACCTCTATTCCATTTTCATGAAGAGTCTTTACCATCTTCTTAAATTCATTTACAGGATCCTTGCAGGAAAAGGTCTGGTTAGGGCAAAAATAATTACCTGCCTTATAGCCCCAGTAATTAATTCTCTCTTCCTTTTCAGCGCTTTCATCTACCAAAAAGCTTTTTGATTCCTGAACAATATCCTTTTCATAAAAATCATAAGCCGGCATAAGCTCTATCTG
>JAZUFJ010000040.1:0-6284 GCA_045640645.1 Lachnospiraceae bacterium | reverse complement strand
AATATTTTGGTAATCGCTGAGAACAATCACATACTATGGGTAGTAGGATATAGAATAAGCGAATATTATAAAGTGACAGATAGTACAAAAAAGGTTATAAAAATTGAAGTCTTAAACAGTGATCTGTATGAGACGAATATTAATCCTGCAGACATGGTTTAAATATAAAGATAAATCTATTTAAAAATAAAGTACAGCTATGGAGGAAAAGGTCATGAGCGAAAGAGTAAAGGTTTTATTAAGTGAAGAAGAAGTAGATAAGAGAATCCAGGAGATCGGCGAACAGATCAGTAAAGATTATGAAGGAAAATGCGTTCATCTTGTATGTGTATTAAAGGGTGGAACATTTTTCATGTGCGAGCTGGCAAAAAGAATATCTGTTCCAGTAACTATGGATTTTATGTCTGTATCAAGTTATGGAAATGATACAAAGTCCAGTGGAGTAGTAAAGATTATCAAAGACTTAGATGAATCATTAAAGGATAAGGATGTATTAGTAGTAGAAGATATTGTAGATTCAGGAAGAACATTAAGCTACTTACTTAAAAATTTAAATGAAAGAGGTCCAAAGAGTTTAAAACTGTGTACTCTTCTAGATAAGCCTGAAAGAAGAGTAGTAGAGGTAGATGTAAATTATACTGGTTTTGAAATTCCAGATTATTTTGTAGTAGGTTATGGTCTTGATTATGCTCAAAGATATAGAAACCTTCCATATATCGGTGTAGTTGAGCTAGACTAAAGGAGATTGATTAGTGAACACAAAAAATAGTAAAGGTCCAAATTTTTATGTGCTTATAGTGCTGTTTTTTCTTTTGATGATGTATTCCTTAAAGGGAATGTGGGGTGTGAAGACAGAAGAGATTACACATTCTCAATATGAGGAATTTTTAAAGGAAAACAGAGTAACAAATATTAATATTGTTCAGAACGAAGAGGTTCCAACAGGTACATTAGAGATAGTTCTTAACAGTGGAGAGAAAAAAAGTCTTTATGTATCTGATGTAACCGCAGCTGAAAATGAATTAAGAAAAACCTTCCCATCATATACCATGGAGGACGTGAAAAGACCTAGCTGGTTTATGGAATATGTATTGCCTAGTCTGTTGGTAGTAGTACTGGTGATGTTTTTCTTTATGTATATGAACGGTCAGGCAGCAGGCGGCAGCAACGGGAAGATGATGAACTTCGGTAAAAGCCGTGCAAAAATGTCAACGGATGATAATAAGATCAGATTTGATAATGTTGCAGGTCTTGCAGAAGAAAAGGAAGACCTTATGGAAATCGTAGATTTCTTAAAGGCACCAAAGAAATATACAGATTTAGGGGCAAGGATTCCAAAGGGAGTAATATTAGTGGGCCCTCCAGGAACAGGAAAAACTCTTCTTGCAAAGGCTGTTGCAGGAGAAGCGCATGTACCATTTTTTAGTATTTCCGGATCAGACTTTGTAGAGATGTTTGTCGGAGTAGGAGCTTCCAGGGTACGAGATCTGTTTGAAGATGCGAAGAAGAACGCCCCTTGTATAGTATTTATTGACGAGATAGATGCGGTAGCCAGACGCCGAGGAACAGGAATGGGCGGTGGACATGATGAAAGAGAGCAAACACTTAATCAGTTACTGGTAGAAATGGATGGTTTTGGCGTAAACGAAGGAATCATTGTTATGGCCGCAACAAACCGTGTGGACATATTAGATCCAGCTATTTTAAGACCTGGCAGATTTGATAGAAAGGTAGCGGTTGGAACACCAGATGTTAAGGGAAGAAAAGAAATACTTGGCGTTCACGCAAAGAATAAGCCTTTATCAGATGATGTTGACTTGGAAGAGGTTGCCAGAACAACGGTCGGCTTTACTGGAGCAGACCTGGAAAATCTTATAAATGAAGCAGCTATTTATGCAGCAAAGGCAGAGAGAAAGTTTATTGTCCAGGAAGATATTAAAAAAGCCTTTATAAAAGTAGGAATAGGAGCCGAAAAGAGAAGTAAGGTTGTATCTGATAAGGATAAAAAGATTACTGCATATCACGAAGCAGGACATGCAATATTGTTCCATTGTCTTCCAGATGTAGGACCAGTGCATAGCGTTTCCATTATTCCAACAGGAATGGGAGCAGCAGGTTATACTATGCCACTTCCAGAAAAGGATGAAATGTTCAATACAAAAGGAAAAATGCTCCAGGATATTATAGTCTCTTTAGGTGGCCGAGTGGCAGAATCTTTAATATTTGATGATATTACCACTGGTGCCAGCGCAGATATTAAAACAGCAACAAAGACAGCTAAAAAAATGGTTACCAAGTATGGTATGTCAGATAAAATCGGCGTAATCTGTTATGATGACAATGATGATGAAGTATTTATCGGAAGAGATCTGGCTCATGCAAGAGGTTATAGTGAAAGCATTGCTGCAGAAATAGATAATGAAGTAAAGGCTATTATTTCTGATTGCTATGTTAAAGCAGAGACTATTATTAAGGAGAATATTGATGTTCTTCATAAGTGTGCGGAACTGTTGCTAGAGAAGGAAAAGATAGATCAGAAAGAATTTGAAGAGCTTTTTGTTTAAGAGAATATAGCTTATTGTGAAAAATACACAAAATATTTTGATTAGTTTTGTAAATTTTGTGAATCATGAGGCTAGATTTATATAGGGGGCTTTGCTAGAATACACTTGTAACCCCCCAATACATTGTATAGTTCAAAAAACTATACCCCATAAGAAAGAAATACCTTCTCCAAAAGAGACAGCACGTGTGGCTGTCTTTTTTATTTTATTTTTTTGCCTATTCTACAGATAAAACTTGAGTAGATACCTTCAAAAATGTATAATTAAAATAGTACGTTATTAATGATTCCAAATCTAAAAGCAGTTTGAAATCATTTAGGAGCAAATTATGAATACACCATCCTTTTCAGAAACAATAGAAAAGGGCTTAATGCTATCCAGCCTTAAGCCTGTATTAAATAGAAAAGCACTTTTTTGTGATTATTCCGAGGATTATATTATTCCATTAGAACCTAATCCATATTCAGTAGTAAGGCTGAGATTCCGAACAGCTAAAAATAATGTTGATTATGTCAATATTATTATAAATGATGAACATTACATGATGGAAAAGGTTTGTACAAAGGGAAGCTTTGATTACTTCGAATATGCATATCAATTAGACAATGAAAGAATAGTTTACTATTTTGAAGTTATATGTGGAAATCAGAAAACCTTTTACAATATTATAGGTGATAAAAAGAATTTAGAGCCTTATTTTAATTTCAGATTATGTCCAGGCTTTAAAACTCCGGACTGGGCAAAGGGCGCTGTTATGTATCAGATATTTGTTGACAGATTCTATAATGGCGATCCCTCAAATGATGTGGAGACAAATGAATATAACTATATTGGAGAGAAAACCGTTAAGGTAGATAACTGGAATAAATATCCAGCTACTATGGGAGTCAGAGAATTCTACGGTGGAGATCTTCAGGGCGTACTGGATAAAATGGATTACCTTTGTGACCTGGGTATAGAGGTAATATATTTTAATCCTTTATTTGTATCGCCGTCTAATCATAAATATGATATTCAGGATTATGATTATATTGATCCTCATTTTGGTAAGATAGTAGATGATAAGGGAGAGCTGTTGAGCCCTGATCAGAGTGAAAACAGATTTGCCACAAAATATATTAATCGTGTTACAAATAAGGCAAACCTGGAGGCCAGCAATGAGCTTTTTATTAAGCTGGTGGAGGAAGCTCATAAGAGAGGAATAAAGGTTATTCTCGATGGAGTATTTAATCATTGTGGTTCCTTTAATAAATGGCTTGATAGAGAAAGAATATATGAAAATTCTGAAGGCTATGAACCTGGTGCCTATGTAGACGCAAATAGTCCATATAGAAGCTTTTTCAAGTTTTATAATGAATATGAATGGCCATACAATCATACCTATGACGGATGGTGGGGACATGATACATTACCAAAGCTTAATTATGAAGAATCTAAAGAGCTGCATGATTATGTACTGAGAATAGCAGAGAAATGGGTATCAGCGCCATATAATGTAGATGGCTGGAGACTGGACGTAGCAGCAGATTTAGGACATAGTCCGGAATATAATCATAAATTCTGGAAGGAATTTAGAAATACTGTTAAAAGAGCAAACAAGGACGCAGTTATAATAGCAGAACATTATGGAGATCCCACAGCCTGGTTAGAAGGTGATGAATGGGATACTATAATGAATTATGACGCTTTTATGGAGCCCTTGACCTGGTTTTTGACAGGAATGCAGAAGCATAGCGATGATTATAGACAGGATCTCTATGGAAATGCAGATTTCTTCTGGCACATGATATATTCAAATTATGCCAAATTTTTAGGACCATCAATATATACTTCTATGAATGAACTTTCCAATCATGACCATTCGCGATTCTTAACCCGAACAAATCATGTGGTAGGGCGCGTAGGAAATATGGGAAGTGAGGCCGCAAACCAGGGAATAAATAAGGCTGTTTTTAGGGAAGCGGTATTAGTACAGCTATCCTGGATAGGAGCTCCAACAATATATTATGGAGATGAGGCTGGAGTATGTGGTTTTACAGATCCTGATAATCGTAGAAGCTATCCTTGGGGTAATGAGGATAAGGATCTGATAGAATTCCATAAACAGATGATTCGTATAAGAAAAGAAAATAAGGAATTACGGGCAGGGTCTACAAAATGCCTTCATAAAGATTATAACGTTCTGGTATATGGAAGGTTCACAGTAGATGAACAGTGTCTGATTATAGTAAATAATAATGACTATGAAAAGGAACTGGAATTTAAGGTTCTTGATATAGGATGTAAATGGGATGCTACAGCAAAATGCCTGATATATTCTTATGAAGATGGTTATTCAACAGAAAACGAGCTTTATCCTATTACAAATGGAATTTTCAAAATTTTTATGCCAAAGACATCGGCTATGATATTAAAGATAGAGGATTTTGAAGATGAGGGAAATGGAATTTAAAATGGAGAGAGAAGGTCTTCTTGAAGAAGGTCAGGAGGTCTCCATAACAGAGGGTGTGCTGCCTGTCAGCTATTATTATACGATAGACCCTTCTCTTGCTATGAGCGGAAATTATGTCTTTTCTGAAAGGCTTAAATCAACAAAGGGAATAGTAAAATCTATTGTTGAAAATGCAAGAGGCTTCTATGTTACAGTGGAATTTGATGAATAAAAATAAAAATAAATTGGAAGAGGTATAGCAATGAAACAATTAATGTTGGGAAACAAAGCATTTGCAAGAGGGCTGTATGAAGCAGGATGTGCAGTTGTATCAAGCTACCCTGGAACACCTAGTACAGAGGTTACAGAAGAGGCAGCAAAGTATGATGAAATATACTGTGAATGGGCACCAAATGAGAAGGTAGCTATGGAAGTAGCTTTTGGTGCATCTCTTGCAGGAAAAAGAAGCTTCTGTGGTATGAAGCATGTAGGATTAAATGTAGCAGCAGATCCTTTGTATACCTGTTCATATACAGGTGTGAACGCCGGATTTGTTATATGTGTAGCAGATGACCCTGGAATGCATTCTTCACAGAATGAACAGGATTCCAGACATCATGCGATAGCTTCTAAGGTGCCTATGCTTGAGCCATCAGATTCTGAAGAAGCCTATGAATATGCTAAGAGAGCATTTGAACTGTCTGAAGAATTTGATACACCAGTAATAATGAAGATGTGTACCAGAGTGGCACATTCTCAAAGTGTTGTAGATACTAAGGAAAGAATAGTTCCACCAGTAAAGCCTTATGAGAAGAATATAGCAAAATATGTTATGATGCCAGGAAATGCTATCAGGAGACATCCTATAGTAGAAGAGAGAACCAGAAAACTGGTGGAATACGCAGACAACTGCTATTTCAACAGAGTAGAGATGGGAGATACTAAGTTGGGTATTATCACATCTTCTACAAGCTATCAGTATGTTAAAGAAGTATTTGGCGAGAATGCCTGCATACTTAAGCTTGGTATGGTGAATCCTTTGCCAGAAAAACTTATATTAGATTTTGCAGCCAAGGTAGAAAAGCTTGCTATAGTAGAAGAGCTTGATCCAATAATTGAGAATCACTGCAAACAATTAGGATTAGAGGTTACAGGTAAAGATATTCTTCCTATGGAAGGAGAATTTTCTCAGAATCTTATATCAGAAAAATTTGGAATAAAGGTTCCAGAATATAAATCATTAGATGAAAACCTTCCAAACAGACCACCTGTAATGTGTGCAGGATGTC
>JAZUFJ010000039.1:0-3482 GCA_045640645.1 Lachnospiraceae bacterium | reverse complement strand
TATCTATGGCTGCCTGACCGTTGTTTACAGCGGTAATATCTTCATATCCCATAGTGTTTAACATATCTGCAAGGCTTTTTCTCGCTAAAATAGAATCATCGCATAGTAATATTTTCTTTTCGTTATTATTCATAGAAACCTCCAGTTTTTCCAAATGATACCGGATTTCACAGCTATTACGACAAGTTTGTATAACCTTTTGTCCATGTATCATATTTAATTGATTTTCAATAGCTTTTCTTTATGTTATTATACCTAAAGAAGTATATAAGTGTCAAAAGGAGAATAGAATATGACAAATAAAGAAATATTATCACATGCAGATCATACCTTATTAAAGGCAGTATCAACCTGGGAAGGAATAAAGTCTCTTTGTGATGAAGCGATAGCATATAAGACTGCTTCAGTATGTGTACCACCTTCATATATAAAGAGAATAAATGAGACTTATGGTGACAAGCTTACTATTTGTACTGTTATAGGCTTTCCTTTAGGATATTCTACTATAGCAACAAAGGTATTCGAAACAAAGGAAGCTATAGCAAATGGTGCTAAGGAAATTGATGTTGTTATTGACCTTGGTGATGTTAAGAACGGTGATTTTGACAAGGTAAAGAATGATCTTATGGCTGTAAGAGAGGCTTGTAAGGATGTTATTCTTAAGGTTATTATCGAAACATGTTACCTTACAGAAGAAGAGAAAATCAAAATGTGTCAGATAGTAACAGAAGTTAAGGCAGATTTTATCAAAACTTCAACAGGGTTTGGAACAGCCGGAGCTACAATTGAGGATATTAAGCTCTTTAAAGCCAATATTGGTAAAGATGTAAAGATGAAAGCTGCCGGCGGTATCCGTACATACGAGGATTTGGTAGCATATCTTAATGAGGGCTGTGAACGTCTTGGAACAAGCGCAGCGGTAGGATTACTTAAGGATAAATATGAAGAATAGTGATTTGATAAGTTCAAGAATAAACAGATTAAGAGAAAATATGAAGAGAGAGGGCTGTGATTACTATTTAGTTTTTACAGCCGATCCCCATGCTTCAGAATATATTGATGATTACTACAAGGTAAGAGCCTATTTATCAGGCTTTACCGGATCAGCCGGTACCTTATTGATAGGAATGGAAGAGGCTATACTCTGGACGGATGGAAGATATTTTATCCAGGCAGAAAAACAGCTTGAAGGAAGCGGTATAAAGCTTTATAAAATGCAGGTTAAGGGCTTTCCTACATTAGAGGAATATTTAAAGAACAGCTTATCAGATGGTATGAAGGTTGGCTGCGAATATAAGCTGCTTACAGTGGAACAGTATCAGAAGCTTGATAATATATGCCGTGAAAAAAATGCAGAGCTAATTAATGATGATAAATGCTTATACGCCTGGGATGACAGACCTCAGTTAACAGCCAATGAAATCTACGGATTACCGGATGATATAAGTGGTGAGGACAGACAGAGTAAACTGCAAAAGCTTATATCTAAGCTTAAAGAAAATAAACAGGATGGTTTTTTTGTTGCAGAGCTTTCTTATATAATGTGGATATTTAATATCAGAGGCAGCGACGTAAACTATAATCCGGTAGCATTTTCTTATGCTTATATATCAGAAGATGAAGTTGTCCTATTTGTTAATAAGGATAATTTGAACGAAACATTAAGTCAGGAGCTTAAAGCGTCTGATAAAGATATAGCCATTAAGGTTTTAGATTATAAGGATACTGCAGATTATTTAAGAACCATTAAGGGAAAGAAAATCGCCTGTGATACAGAAAAAATGAATGCGTTTTTCTATCTGTTACTGAAAGAGGATAATGAGATAACAGCTTTTAGTAATGAGGAATATGCAAAAAAAGGAATAAAAAATGACGTAGAGCAGGAGCTTCTTCGCAGATATCATGAAAAGGATGCTGCAGCTATGGTTCGCTTTATTATGTATCTTAAGGAGGCTGTGAAGCATGAAAACCTTTCGGAATATGATGCAGCCTGTTATATTGATTCCTTAAGAGAGAAGACCGAGGGATATACAGGTCTTTCCTTTGATACTATAAGCGGTTATAGAGAAAATGGTGCGCTTCCACATTACAGCGCGACAAAGGAAGCATCATCAATGCTTAAACCAGAGGGCTTACTTGTGGTAGATAGTGGCGGACAGTATTTAGGTGCTACCACTGATATTACCAGAACAATAGTGTTAGGACCTTTAAGAGATGAAGAAAAAATACACTATACATTGGTGCTTAAGGGTGTTTTAAGGCTAATGAATACAATCTTCTTAGAGGGCACCTGTGGAGCCCAGCTGGATGTGATCGCAAGAGAGCCAATATGGAAGGAACTGCTTGATTTCAGACATGGTACAGGACATGGAATAGGGGCTTTTCTGAATGTACATGAAGGACCTCAAAGAATCAGCTTTAGTACAAAATCTAAGGAAACTTTAACTCCGTTTGAGCCAGGCATGGTTACCAGCGATGAGCCGGGAATATATATTGAAAACAGTCACGGAATACGATTGGAAAACGAGATACTATGTATTGAAGTCAGCAATAATGAGTGGGGCAGGTTCTTAGGCTTTGAAACCCTGACACTGGTACCTTTTGAGAGAGAGGCCATAATAAAGGATATGCTTAATAGCGATGAAATAAAATGGCTTAATGAGTACCATAATAACGTTTACAATAGAATATCTCCATTGCTTAATAGTAAAGAAGCACAATGGTTAAGTGAATCTTGCAGGGAGATATAGTCATAATTATTATTGCAAATACGCATTTTACGTGATAAAATGCCAAATGGAAGTTTATGATATGTTTCATGAACATATAAAATTTATAAAGAAAGAGGTAAGAATAATGGCACTTGATTTAACAAAACATGGCATTACAGGTACAACAGAAGTTGTATACAATCCTTCTTATGAGCTTCTTTTCGAAGAAGAGACAAAAGCTGGTCTTGAAGGTTTTGAAGTTGGACAGAACACTGAGCTTGATACTGTTAACGTTATGACAGGTATCTACACAGGACGTTCTCCTAAAGATAAGTACATCGTTATGGATGAAAATTCTAAGGACACTGTATGGTGGACAACAGAAGGTTACAAGAACGATAACCATCCAATGAGCGAAGAAGTTTGGGCAACAGTTAAGGATATCGCTAAGAAAGAGCTTTGCAATAAGAGACTTTTCGTAGTAGATGCTTTCTGTGGTGCTAACGCTGATACAAGAATGGCAGTTAGATTTATCATGGAAGTTGCTTGGCAGGCTCATTTCGTAAAGAACATGTTCATCATCCCTACAGAAGAAGAACTTAAGAGCTTCGAGCCAGACTTCGTAGTTTACAATGCTTCAAAGGCTAAAGTAGACAACTATGCAGAGCTTGGTCTTAATTCAGAAACATGTGTAGCTTTCAACATCACAAGTCGTGAACAGGTTATCATTAATACATGGTACGGCGGAGAAATGAAGAAGGGTATGTTCTC
>JAZUFJ010000038.1:0-2314 GCA_045640645.1 Lachnospiraceae bacterium | reverse complement strand
GAGAGGACAGGGATGAGCTGAAGGCTATTCTTGAGGAGCTTTTAGCTTCAAAGGAAATATCCATAAGTAAAAGAGGTAAATATTCTATAGCAGAACAGGAAATCTATACAGGGACCTTTACGGCGACACAGCATGGATATGGCTTTGTTACCATCGAAGGTGATCCTGAGGACTACTATATTAATGAAAAGTATACTTTGAACGCCATGCATGGTGATATAGTAGAGATAGAGCCTTTGTCTGGGAAGAAGAATAAACATGGTTATTCTGCCCCAGTATCAGGACATAGGAGAGAGGCTGCTATTATTAATGTAGTATCCAGAGCTAATAATACTGTAGTAGGCACTTTTAGTAAGGAGCGCAATCACTACGGTTTTGTTATCCCTGATAATCAGAGAATTAACCAGGATATTTTTGTTCCGGTAGAGCGCTCAAAGGGAGCACAGGACGGACATAAGGTAGTAGTAGAAATATCAGATTATGGTAATGACCATAGAAGTCCTGAAGGAAAAATAATAGAGATTTTGGGACATATAAATGATCCTGGAGTAGATATTTTATCTGTTATTAGGGGCTATGATATTCCTCATGAATTTCCTGAGAGAGTAATGAATCAGGCTGAAAGAGTAAACGATGAGGTGTCAGAGGCTGATATGGCTGGAAGACGTGACCTTAGAGATGTCATGATGGTAACCATTGATTCTGAGGACGCAAAGGATCTTGATGATGCTGTAAGCGTGGTAAAGGATGGCGAGAACTATATTCTTGGAGTGCATATAGCTGATGTATCAAATTATGTACAGGAAAACAGTGCTCTTGACAGGGAGGCCTTAAAACGAGGCACCAGCGTTTATCTTGTGGACAGGGTTATCCCAATGTTGCCTCATAAGCTTAGTAATGGAATATGCTCATTAAATGAAAATGTTAACAGATTAGCGCTTTCCTGCATTATGACCATTAATCCCCAGGGAGATGTGATTGATCATGAAATAGTGGAATCTGTTATAAAGACAAACAGAAGAATGAGCTATACAGCAGTTAACGCTATTATTAGTAGCGAAAGAAATGAAGACAACGCTGCATATTATGATGAATACGAAGAACTGGTTCCAATGTTTTATGAGATGAAGGAGCTTGCGTCTATTCTTAGAGAAAAGAGACGTAAAAACGGTTCTATAGATTTTGATTTGCCTGAGACAAAGATCGTGATAGGCAAGGATGGAAGGGTAGAGGCTATTAAACCTTATGAGCGTAATCTGGCTACAAAGCTTATAGAAGATTTTATGCTTATAGCTAACCAGACTGTAGCAGAGCACTTTTTCTGGCAGGAAATGCCTTTTGTTTATCGTACACACGAAAAACCTGATCCTGAAAAAATCAAGAAGCTGTCTACCTTTGTTAGAAACTTTGGCCTAAGCATAAGGGTGAAGGATGAAGAGGTACATCCAAAAGAGATACAGAAACTTCTTACTACTATAGAAGGTACTCCTGAGGAGGCTCTTATAAGTCGTCTGACTTTAAGATCTATGCAGCGCGCAAAATATTCTACGGAATGTAGCGGACATTTTGGCCTGGCATACAGATATTATTGTCATTTCACATCACCTATAAGTCGTTATCCTGACCTCCAGATACATAGGATTATCAAGGAAAGTATCAGGGGAAGATTAAAGGGCGAGAGGATAGAACATTACGATAAGATTCTTAATGAGGTGGCTCGTCAGTCAAGTGCTAGGGAAAGAGTAGCAGATGACGCTGAGAGAGAAGTAGAAAAGCTTAAAAAAGCTGAATACATGATTGATCATATAGGAGAGGAATACGAGGGCGTAATATCCGGTGTAACAAGCTGGGGAATATACGTTGAGCTGGAAAATACAGTGGAAGGTCTGGTACATATATCTAAGATACCAGGGGATTTCTACAGATATAACGAGAACGCATATGAGATAATAGGCGAGGCTACCGGAAGAAGGTTTTCTCTTGGACAGACCGTAAGGATAAAGGTAAATATGGTAGAAATGGCTACAAAGTCAGTGGACTTTGTTCTGGCGGAAGAATAAATTTAAATGATTTAACTGTCAGTTTATTCTATTATTCTATAATATGTGTATAATGTTTTATATCAGGTGAGCATTACTTGATTATATTGAAGCTTGTATTTCGGATTTAATGATAATGTATTGAAAATGGCATTCATGATTTATATCATACGAAATATGTGATTAGTATCTGAGATATAAGGAACTGACATTTACAGTATTAAATAGTTAAATAAGAATAGAAATATTTAGGAGAAAGAGATATGGCTAAGGAT
>JAZUFJ010000037.1:0-2502 GCA_045640645.1 Lachnospiraceae bacterium | reverse complement strand
TGAGGGATCAATTTTTGTAGCTGGAGCAGCTATACAATGGTTAAGAGATGAGATGCGCTTTATAGACAGCGCTGCAGACTCTGATTATATGGCACGAAAGGAAAAGGATACCAATGGATGCTATGTGGTACCAGCCTTTACAGGCCTTGGAGCACCACATTGGGATCAGTATGCAAGAGGTACAATTGTAGGAATCACAAGAGGCGTAAATAAATATCATATAATCAGAGCTACACTGGAATCTATAGCGTATTCTGCTAATGAAGTTATCCAAGCTATGGCTGCAGACTCTGGAATACCTATAAATGGAATAAAGGTTGATGGTGGCGCAAGCGCAAATAATTTCCTAATGCAATGCCAGGCGGATATATCGAATGTACCGGTAAAAAGACCAGCATGTGTAGAGACAACAGCTATGGGAGCTGCTTATCTTGCGGGACTGGCTGTTAAATATTGGGAAAGCCAGGAAGATGTAATAAAGAATACGAAAATTAATAATATATTTAATCCTATGATTAGTGATGAGGAAAGGTCTTCAAAGATAAAGGGCTGGAATAAGGCAGTAAAATATGCATTTAACTGGGCTAAAGAGGACTAATAGTATACATTTCAGGAGGATAAAAATGCAAAAATATGATGTGCTTATTATAGGGGCTGGGGTGACAGGATCTGCTATAGCCAGAGAGCTGTCAAGGTATGACCTGAAGGTTGCCGTATTAGAAAAGAACTCAGATGTTTGCGAAGGTACAAGTAAAGCAAATAGTGGAATTATACATGCAGGATATGACGCAAAGCCTGGTACACTTAAGGCAAAATTGAATGTACGAGGTTCAGAAATGATGCCACAGCTGGCTAATCAGCTGGATATTCCGTTTAGACGAAATGGTTCTATGGTAGTTTGCCAGGACGAAAGGGATCTGCCAGAGCTTAAGGCATTATATGAAAGAGGAATAGAAAATGGTGTAAAGCATTTGAGGATGCTTACAAAAGAAGAGGCTCTTGAAATGGAGCCTAATTTAAGTGATGATACGGTAGCTGTTCTGCTGGCTGAAACCGGTGGAATAGTTTGTCCTTTTAATATGACTATTGCTTTTGCGGAACATGCATTTATGAATGGTGTGGAGTTCTTTTTAAGAACAGAAGTTAAGGGAATAAAAGAAACCTATGGCGGCTTTGAGATAGACGCCATTCAGCTTGATCTTACTGAAGAAAAACGTGATAAGGAGGTCAAGTATAAAGCGAAGTATGTTGTCAACGCAGCGGGAGTACATGCAGATATTATTCATAATATGATAAGCGAAAATAAAATACATATTACTCCAAGGCGAGGCGAATACTGTCTTTTAGATGTAACAGCGGGGGAACATGTAAACGCTACTATCTTTAAAATGCCAGGGGTGCTTGGAAAAGGAATACTGGTATCGCCAACAATACATGGAAACCTGCTTGTAGGGCCAACAGCTGATGATATTGAGGATAAAAATGGAAATTATACCACACAGGAAGGACTTGATGTAGTGAATACTCCAGGGGCTTCAGCGGTAAAAAATGTTCCTATGAATCAGGTTATTACTTCTTTTGCCGGTCTTAGGCCACATGGCGACAGGGGGGATTTCATAATAGAAGAATTAAAGGATCACCCAGGATTTATAGATGCGGCTGGAATAGAATCACCTGGGCTTTCAGCTTCTCCGGCTATCGGGGAGATGGTAAGAGAGATGATAGTAAAGAAAGAAGAGCCTGAGCTTAAAGATAATTACATACCTGGAAGGAAAGGAATAACAGTAATGAAATTCCTTCCTATAAAGACACAGCAGGAGATTATTGAAAGCAATCCAGCATATGCTAACATCATTTGTCGTTGTTCATCTATTTCGGAAGGGGAAATACTCGAGACAATAAGACGACCTCTTGGCGCTACGACAATGGACGGTGTTAAACGTAGAACAGGTGCAAATATGGGAAGATGTCAGGGAGGTTTCTGCTATCCAAAGGTAATGGAAATATTAAGCAGGGAGCTTAATGTACCTATGGAAAAGATTACCAAGTGTGGACGTGGTAGTGAAATAATAAATGGTCATATCAAAGATGATATAGAATCGGCAATGGATACTATAGAGTCAGATAATTCAGCAAAGGGAGGACAGTAAAATGAAAAATATGATATATGATCTTATTGTCATTGGTGGTGGCCCTGCTGGATTGGCGGCAGCTATTTCTGCAAAGGAGTCAGGAGTAGACAATCTTCTGATATTGGAAAGAGACGAAATATTAGGTGGTATTCTTAACCAATGTATACATAATGGGTTTGGACTGCATACCTTTAAAGAAGAGCTTACCGGGCCGGAATATGCTGATAGGTATATAAAAAGAGCTATAGAGCTTGAAATACCATATGAACTTAATTCAATGGTTATGGATGTTTCCCAAACAGAGCTTGATGGAAAGATGTATAAAACTATTACTGCATATAGTGGGGAATATGGATTGCAGATATTATAT